>NZ_JAUZMZ010000037.1:0-35102 GCF_036327435.1 Rhodococcus chondri
TATCGCCACCGAAGCACAGGCGTTCGCGGCGTTCGCCGCACTCGACCTGAAACCGGACGCCGACCGCGGAACCGTGGTGGGCATCATGAAGGTCTGGGCCGAGGACGCGCGGCGGCTCACCTCGGGCGAACCCGCTCTCGGCGACACCGAGCCGGAACTCGCGGTGGATCCGGCGCGGCTGACGGTCACGGTCGGCTACGGGCCGGCGGTCTTCGATGCTGCCGGGCTGGCCGGGCAGCGACCCACGTGGTTGCGACCGCTGCCCGCCTTCTCCATCGACCGACTCGAGGAACGCTGGAGCGGCGGCGACCTGTTGCTGCAGGTGGGCGCGGACGATCCCGTCGCCGTGTCCCACGCGATCCGGGTGCTGACGAAGAGCGTGCGGTCGGTCGCGTCGGTGCGATGGATCCAGCGCGGATTCCGTCACGCGGTGGGAACCCGGCCCGAGGGGGCGACGATGCGAAACCTGATGGGTCAGCTGGACGGCACCGTCAACCCCGCTCCCGCCGGTCCCGATTTCGATCGGCAGGTATGGAATCCCGGTGAGCCGGCGTGGCTGACGGGCGGCACGTCGCTCGTGCTGCGCCGGATCCGGATGGAGCTCGACACGTGGGACGAACTGGACCGGCCCGCACGCGATCTGGCGCTCGGCCGGTTCCATTCCAACGGGGCACCGCTGACCGGCACCGCCGAACACGACGACGCGGACTTCGAGGCCACGGACGACTACGGCATTCCGATCATTCCGCCGGAGTCGCACGTGGCCCGGGCACGCCCCCGCACCGCCGACGAGCGGTTTCTGCGTCGCGGCTACAACTACGACGACGACGGTGCGGGGCTGCTGTTCGCCGCGTACCAGGCCGACGTGGACAGGCAGTTCGTGCCCGTGCAGCAGCGTCTCGCCGAACACGACGCCCTCAATCCGTGGATCACGCCTGTCGGGTCTGCGGTGTTCGTGATTCCGCCCGGATTCGGTCCGGGCGGGTATCCGGGCGACGTCCTTCTGGACGGTTGACCCAATCGGGCACCGGCCGGTGGATCTCGGACTAGCCTGATATGTGTGACCGGGGTAACACATGAACGTCAGGGGTTCGCGTCGTTGCGGGAAGGCGGCCTCAATTGGGACGCCTTCCCGCTGCGGCTTTTCGCGAAGGGCAACGGCAAGTTCTGGGATCCGCACGATCTCGACTTCTCCCACGATGCCGCCGACTGGGCAGAGCTGAATTCGGAACAACAGCGCAGCTCGACGTATCTGGTTGCGCAGTTCGCGGCAGGTGAGGAGGCGGTCACGCAGGATATCCAGCCGTTCCTGCGCGCCATGGCCGCGGAAGGCCGGATGGGCGACGAGATGTACCTGACGCAGTTCTGCTTCGAGGAAGCGAAGCACATGCAGGTCTTCAGGATGTGGATGGACGCCGTCGGCCTCACGTCGGATCTGCACCCGTACGTCGCGGACAATCCGTTCTACCGGCAGTTGTTCTACGAGGAGTTGCCGCACTCGCTGCGCGTCCTCGACACCGATCCGTCTCCCGCCAACCAGGTGCGGGCCAGTGTCACCTACAACCACGTGATCGAAGGCAGCCTCGCCCTCACCGGCTATTACGCGTGGCAGAAGGTGTGCACCACCCGGGGCATCCTGCCCGGCATGCAGGAGTTGATCCGGCGGATCGGCGACGACGAGCGGCGGCACATGGCATGGGGAACGTTCACGTGCCGGCGACACGTGGCGGCCGACGATTCGAACTGGAATGTCGTGCAGGAGCGCATGAACGAGCTCCTCCCGATGGCACTCGGAATGATCGGATGGGTCAACGACCAGTTCGACGAACAACCCTACGGTCTGGATCCGGACGAGTTCGTGTCCTACGCTGCCGACCGCGCGCAAAGACGGCTCGGCGCAATCGAATCCGCGCGGGGTCGCCCGGTCGAGGAAATCGATCTCGACTACACACCGGAAACGCTCGAAGAAAAGTTCGGGGCCGAGGACGCGGCCGAACTCGCGTCGATCGCCGAGGCTCCCCCGCAGCAGTAGCGCCTCAGAGCAGTACGACGAGCGCGACGAGCAGCACGACGACCACTGCCGCGACAATCAGGTACAGACGTGACGGCGAGGGGGGGTCGACGACGGCGTCGCTGTGCGCGTCGCTCTCGACCGTGACGGTGACGACGGGAACCTCGTCCATCCGGTTCTCGATCACACGCAGACGCGCGAGGCCGCCGGTGAGCACGTCGGTTTCGTCGTAGGACGGCGGTAAACCGATGCGCGCCTTGGTTTCTCGCGCTGGGGTGAAGCCTGCTGCGAGAATCGCCGCACCCAGCGCCGCCGTCTGCTCGGGGCCGGGGCCGACGAGACTGCGCACCATCAGCTTCGTCGAGAGACTGTTGGCGATCTGCTGGATCTGCGACCGGTCGCGGGCGATGAGACCGTCGCCCATGACCACGACAGCGTCGAGGTTGTGCGGCAGCCAGCCGAACGAACCGAGTGCGGTCGCGAGCTGAGCGGCGGCCGAGGGCGCACTCTTCGCCGCCGTCCGGAATGCCTTACCGGCAGGCACACCGGAACGGACGAGCGTGACCGTGGAGCCGCTGTCGTCGACGTGATAGACGCCCACGAGTTGGCCTGGGCTTTCGGAGATCTCGGAGGCGTACCAGGTCGCGGCGGCCTCCGCGTCGGATACCAGATTCACGTGCCGCAATTCGGCATAGTCGAGAGCCGCGCGCAGTGCCGCGACGGTGGACTGATCCCAGTGCGAGGGGTAGGTCGCGGTATATCCGGGATCGGTGTCCTCGTCGAGACCCCCGAAGGTCGGCAGCGGATGGCATTCGCTGAGCAGGCAGTGCACGGCGGTGGCCATGGCGTCTTCGGCGCGGTAGACGCGGCCGTCGCTGGCGGTGACACCGGACGGTTCGCCGACGCGCGGCAGGAAACCGGCCAACGTGCGCATTTCGTTTTCCGAGCGGCCCGAGCCGCCGAGGGAGGTGGTGCCGTCGTGGTCGATGTGCAGCACCGTGTCGCGCGCGATCACCACGGGATCGGGTGTGCCGGGTTCATTGGACGCGACCACTGCTGTGGACACGATCCTGCCGATCCGGAGCCCCACCCCGATTGCCATGCCCATCCTCCCGCTAGGTAACGATTCGCGTACATCTTGCTCCCCACGGGTCGCCCCGGAGAGATGCCGCGCCGTATCATCGCCCACCGGATCTGCGGCGGGGTAGGTACGCGCCGGCATTCGGCTGCCGGCCGTCGTGCTGCCCGGCGCCGGAACAGTGACCACACCACACATGCGGACGAGCCTCTTTCAGGCTGATCACAGCCCTTTCCGCGGTTCTTACGGGCCGGTAAGTTAAGTGTTACAGTGCGTACCGCCGTGACACGCGGCACACGGAATTCTTCGAAATGTGGAGGAACTATGGCGGTGGGTCGTGCCCGGAAATGGGTCTCCGCAGCGTTGACATCCGCGGCACTCGTGGGCGGCCTTCTCGCGGCACCGGCAACGGCGGGTGCCGACGCCGACTTCTACCTGCCGCCGAGTCCGCTGCCCACGGGTGGGCCGGGAGATGTTCTCCGCAGCGCACCGTCGGACCTCGCGATCCGGGTACCCACTGCCGAAGGGATCTTCCCGGCGCAGGGCACCCGGTTGCTGTATCGCAGCAACGACGCGAAGGGCGCGCCGAATGCGGTGGGCGGCACGTATCTCGAACCGTCCGTGCCGTGGAACGGGCCGGGCGATCGGCCGCTCGTGGCGCTCGCGGTCGGCACGCACGGCCAGGGCGACCAGTGCGCTCCGTCCAAGAATCTCGGTGGACTGGTGGCCTACACACCGCCGCTGGACTTGTTCACCGAATACGAGCTGATCTCTATCAACGCGATGCTGCTGCGCGGGATCGCCGTGGTCGTCACCGATTACGACGGGCTCGGCACCCCCGGGCACCACACGTACGTCAACCGTCCGGCGCAGGCCCACGCCGTGCTCGACGCCGCCCGCGCTGCGCTGAACCTCCCTGGCACGTCCGTCACGCCCGACAGCCCGGTAGGCCTGTTCGGTTACTCGCAGGGCGGTGGAGCGACCGGCGCGGCTGCCGAACTCGCCCCGACCTACGCTCCCGAACTGAACCTGAAGGGCGCGTACGTCGGTGCTCCGCCCGCCGATCTCGTTGCGACGCTGAAGCAGATCGACGGGACACTGCTCACCGGCGCGATCGGCTACAGCATCAACGGACTCGCCCACGCCTACCCGGAGATCGGCGACGAGGTCGATGCCGAGATCAACGACCGTGGCCGCGAGATGCTGGCAGCGGTTGCGAACCAGTGTGTTCCGGAGACGATCGCGCGGTACGGATTCCAGCGCACCAGCGATTACACACGCACCGGGGAACCGCTCGACGTGGTGCTCGGACGACTTCCGCAGGTGCAGAAGATCCTCGCGGAGCAGAAGATCGGAACGATGACACCGGCCGTCCCCGTGCTACTTCAGCACGGCACGCAGGACGACACCGTGCCGTACGGGCAGGGTCGGGAACTCGCCCTCGACTGGTGTGGGCAAGGCGCCACGGTTCAGTTCTCCCCGAACCCCACTCCGCCGGTCCTGCCCGGCTTCATGGTCAACCACCTGGTGCCGATGATCGCCGGAATGCCGGAGTCGGTGGCGTACCTCGAGGCCAGGTTCCTCGACGAGGCCGCGCCGTCGAACTGCGGCGCGTTCTGATCGGCGGCTACACCGAATGCCGCGTGTCGATGATCCTGCGTGCGACGTTCTCCTCACCCGACGGACCCGGGGACCATTCGGTGATCCACGGCCCGGTGCCCTCGCTCTGGTCCAGCACACCGTTCTCGAGCCAGGTATAACGGCCCTCGAGAACACCCTGGGTCAGGCGCCGGTCGACGTCGTCGGTGTTGGTCCACAACGTGTCGAACAACGCCTCGACCCGCAGCCGGGCCTGCTGGCAGAACACGTCCGCCAGTTCGAACGCGGCATCGGCACCGGGATGACCGTCGCTGCGTTGCCGTTCGGCGCGGACGCAGCACGCCGACATCGCGAAGAGTTCGGCGCCGATATCGACGATTCGGCCGAGGAAGTTCTGGCGCTGTTCGAGTGCGGCCTGCCAGCGGGCCATCCCGTAGAAGGTGGACCGGGCGAGCTTGCGGGAGGCACGCTCGATATACCTGAGATGCTGTGCCAGCAAACCGAATTCACCGTATGCATTGGGAATCTGCCCCTTGCCGGCGACGAGTTTCGGTAGCCATTTGGCGTAGAAGCCGCTGGCCTTTGCGGCGGCTCTGGCCTTCGCCTCACGGGTGGCCCTCGGATCGGCGAGATCACCGGCGGCGCGCAGGTGCGCATCGACGGCCTCTCGGGCCACGAGCAGGCGCATGATCTCGCTCGACCCCTCGAAGATCCGGTTGATGCGCAGATCGCGCAGCACCTGTTCGGCCGGGACCGCGCGCTCACCGCGCGCCGCGAGCGACGCCGCCGTCTCGTAGCCGCGGCCACCGCGTATCTGAACCAGGTCGTCGGCTATCTTGCACGCCATTTCGCTGGACCAGAGTTTGGCGAGCGCAGCTTCGATGCGGATGTCGTTACGCTGCTCGTCGTTCATCTGCCCGGACAGTTCGACCACCGATTCGAGTGCATATGTGGTGGCCGCGATCATCGAGATCTTCGCCGCGACCGCGGCGTGCTCACCGAGCGGCTTACCCCACTGGACACGCGCCGCGGACCACTCGCGGGCAATCTTGACCGCCCACTTGCCGGCGCCGGCGCACATGGCCGGAATCGCGAGGCGTCCGGCGTTGAGGGTGGTGAGCGCGATCTTCAGGCCGTCGCCTTCCCGGCCGATGAGGTTCTCCTTGGGAACGCGCACCTTGTACAGGCGTGTCACTCCGTTCTCGATGCCGCGCAGGCCCATGAACGAATTGCGTCGCTCAACCGTGATCCCCGGGGAATCCGCTTCGACGACGAACGCCGAGATGCCGCCGCGGTGCCCGTCGCTGCGGGGAACACGCGCCATGACCACGAGCAGTTCGGCGACGACACCGTTGGTGGTCCAGAGTTTGACGCCGTCGAGTTCGTAGGCGTCGCCGTCGTCGATGGGGGTGGCGGTGGAGGCGAGACGGGCGGGATCGGATCCGACGTCGGGCTCGGTGAGCAGGAACGCCGAGATCGCGCCGCGAGCACAGCGAGGCAGGAACTTCTTCTTCTGCTCGGGTGTGCCCGCAAGCTTGAGCGGCTCGGGCACGCCGATCGACTGGTGCGCCGACAGCAGGGCCCCGATGCTCGGATGTATGCCCGCTACCACCATCAATGCCCGGTTGTAGGCGACTTGCGACAGGCCCAGACCGCCGTACTCCGGGGGGATCTTCATGCCGAAGCAACCGAGTTCGGCGAGGCCCTTGACAAATTCGTCGGGGATTTTCGCGTCGCGCTCGATGACCGCGCCGTCCATGGTCCGGCAGAGGTTGCGCAGGGACGTCAGAAATTCCTCGGTGCGTGCATCTTCGTCGGGCGTGGGGCGGGGAAAGGGGTGGACGAGATCGAGGGTCAACCGGCCGAGAAACAGTTCTTTCGCAAATGAAGGTTTCTCCCAGCCGGCCTCGCGGGCCTCCTCCGCAACCGCGCGGGCCTGCTCTTCGGTGACGTGGGTCTTCTCAGTCATGGCGTGACCTCCCCGGAAGTGTGTCTACCGGGGAGTATCCACTTTTGTGTGGTAGGGGTCACACGAATGGAGAAAATCGGTACCCATCGGTAACCGGGCGTGTGAAGCAAATCACCGCCTCACCAGCGCCGCAGAGGGTGCGACACCCCGGATGACGGGCCTACCCTCGGGTAGTCACAGTCGACGTGCCGCTTCTCCCGACCCCACCGATCCCGCCGGATCGAGTTGGAGGTGACCTATGGAATTCGTTGCGTCCGTACCGATTCTTTTCGCTCTGATCGCCCTGCTCCACTTCATCTCCCGCCGCATCGTGGACAGCCAGATCCGCAGTGTCGAAAAGGAACTCGGTAGCCGGGTCGACGAGTCACCGACGCATCCCGAACTCCCGGCCGTCGGGGACGAGTTTCGAGACGAGAAACCTGCTCCGATGTGAGAACCGGTCAGTGACCGGAGGGTGCCTCGCCGGTCTCGACCGGCCGCACCCGCGGCGGCTCCGGCGCGATCGGCGGATGGTCGGGCCGCCGGCTGCGATAGAACACGGCACCCCCGCCGACGATCGCACCGATGGCACCGACGACGATCAACGCCTTGCCTCCCACCCGAGCGCGCCTCCGCGGCTTCTCGGACACGACGGACTTCAGCAGAGCGGTCTCCTTGCGGGCACGCAGCGCCGGACCGGCAACATCTCGGGCGAACTCGAGGCCCTTACGGGTCACGAGCAGGCCGGCAGCCGTCGAACCCTGGGCCAGCGCGACCGCGCCGTCGCCCGCTACGCGCAGGGCGGCACCGAGGTTGCCGGACTCCTTCGGCGGATACACGAGACCGGGGCAGAAACCACTGTCGGTGCTGGACTCGCTCACTCTCGTCATGCGCTCCACTGTGTCACAACGGCGGTGTGAAACACGGGGATGGCACCATGGGGGAGTGACTTCACCAAACCAGACAGCAACCGCCACGCTCCACACCAACCGTGGAGACATCGCCATCGCCCTGTTCGGCAACCACGCGCCGAAGACGGTCGAGAACTTCGTCGGCCTCGCGAACGGCACGAAGGAGTACAAGACCCAGAATGCGAAGGGCGAGACCAGCGGCCCGTTCTACGACGGCGCAGTCTTCCACCGCATCATCGACGGCTTCATGATTCAGGGTGGAGATCCCACCGGCACCGGCCGCGGTGGCCCGGGATACCAGTTCGGCGACGAGTTCCACCCGGAACTGCAGTTCGACCGTCCGTACCTGCTCGCGATGGCCAACGCCGGGCCCGGCACCAACGGCTCGCAGTTCTTCATCACGGTCGGCGCCACGCCGCACCTGAACCGTCGCCACACCATCTTCGGTGAGGTCGTGGACCCGGAGTCGCGGAAGGTCGTCGACGCCATCGCCACCACCGCCACCGACCGCAGCGACCGACCGGTCGACGAAGTCGTGATCAACAGCATCACCGTCGCCTGAGAGAGCACACATGACGAACCCCGGCTGGGGCCCGGCGGCCGAGGGTGGCGGCCGGCCACCCCAGCCGCGGTGCGTGCGCCACCCCGACCGCCCGACGCTCCTCGCCTGCACCCGGTGCGGGCGGCCGTTCTGCCCCGACTGCCTGCAACCCGCCGCGGTCGGCCACCAGTGCACGGACTGTGTCGCCGAAGCGCGACGCAGCACACCGCAGGCCCGCACGGTCGCCGGGGCGCCTATGCGCAGCGGCCGTGACACCCCGCTCGTGACCTACGTGCTCATCGCACTGAACGTCGTGATCTTCGGAATCACCGCGGCGCAGTCCGGCAGCGTGATGAACAACGAGCAGGCGTCACGGCTGTTCCTCGACTGGGCGCTGTGGCCGCCCATGATCGCCGCCTCCGGCGACTACATCCGCATTCTAGGCAGCGGATTTCTGCACTTCGGGATCCTGCACCTCGCGGTGAACATGTTCGCGCTGTGGATCATCGGCCGCGACACCGAGCTCGTGCTCGGACGCGCCCGCTACCTCGCGGTGTATCTCGTGTCGATCCTCGGCGGCTCCGCCGCGGTGATGATGCTCCAGACCGACGCGGTCACGGCAGGCGCGTCCGGTGCGGTGTTCGGGTTGCTCGGCGCGCAGGCCGTGATCCTGCTGCGGATGCGGCGCAGTCCCGCTCCCGTCCTCACCATAGTCGCCTTGAACGTCTTCATCAGCATCACCATCCCCGGCATCTCCCTGTGGGGTCACCTCGGCGGACTCGTCGCCGGTGCGCTGGCCACTGCGGCCCTGCTCTATGCCCCGCAGGTTCTCGGTGCGGGCAGCGACCGCGCACGAATCGTCCGGACGGGCTGGATCGCGCTCGCCGCGGTGGCCGTGCTGTGCGCGCTGGTGGTGGTGCTCGCCGTGATGCGGTTGCGCGATCAGCTCGGGGTCTGATCGGGGGCGAGGCCACGTGCCGCGAGCGCGTCGTACACGTCGCGCGGATCGGCGCCCAGATCCCAGCGCCCGAAGATCATGAGTTGCTCGGTGCCGCTGTGCGGGTCGCGGATGTCGATCTCGAGCATCGGTACCCGTCGCCCGAGCCGCGGATAGTCGACGAGGCGGACGCGGTGCAGCTCCGGTCGTGAATATTCACGACGGCCCGTCAGCCGGGTCACCGCGATCCCGGTCGCGTCGGGGAGCACCGCGAGGCGCGGTCGCTGCCGCAGCGCCAGCGCCGCTGTCGCGAGCGCCAGCACCGCGGCGAATCCCACCAGAAACCGTCCGGCCGGGTCGGTGGCGACCACAGTCGCCGCGACCGCGAGTACCGCGCCACCGACCGCGAGCGCGGCGACAGCGGCGGGCCGGGTGGACCATTGCAGCCCGGTGCCCGTACTCACGCCACGCCCGGATCAGATGTTGTGCACAGACTTATCCCCAGGTGGGGATGAATAACAACTCTGTAATCCACAGGGTCGGGCAGGTCCGTCAACGCCACTTCATCGTCATGATCAACCCGGCGACCATGAACCCGAAACCGATGAGGAAGTTGTACGCACCCAGATCGTTCATCCACTGAATCTGCTCTGCAGCGAGGTAGTAGACGATCAACCACAGCAACCCGATGATCATCAGGCCGAGCATCACCGACACGTAGATGGTGCTCGACGGTGCGGCCTTCACCTTGACCGGTGTGCGGCTTACCGGGCGGGCCGGGGAATCGGTCTTCTTCCGGACCTTCGACTTGGGCATGATGTCCTCGCTCGTACGACTCCGCCCACGGGGGAGCGGAGTAGGTTGGGCAGCTACCTGTGCAGTACACGCTAACGTAAGGACCGAAACGGAGGTTCGAGTGTCGAAGGGGCGGCTACCCGGGCTGGCCTGGGGTTCTGCGACCCTGGCCGTGTGTCTCGTCGCAGGTCTGCTGCTCGGCACGACTCGCGGAGTTTCCGACGGGGACGAGTTGCGCGTCGGTGACTCGCCCCGCCTGTCGGATCTCGTGCGCGCAGCGCAGGCCCAAGCGGACGATCTCGCCGCCACCCGCGACGACCTGTCCGAACGTGTCGCGCAGCTCCAGGCCCGTGCCGCCACCACCGACAGCGACGTCGCCGCGGTCCTCGACGACCTGTCCGCCCTCGAGGACCCCGCCGGGCTCACCGGACGCCGCGGTCCCGGAGTCACCGTCACGCTCACCGACGCGCCGCGCAACGCCGACGGCCGATATCCCTCCGACGCCAGACCCGACGACCTGGTCGTGCACCAGCAGGACGTGCAGAGCGTGCTCAACGCGTTGTGGACCGGGGGCGCCGAGGCCATGGCGATGCAGGACCAGCGGATCGTCGCGACGTCGGCGCCGCGGTGCATCGGCAACACCCTGTTGCTGCACGGGCGCACCTATTCGCCCCCGTACGTGGTCACCGCGCTCGGCGATCCGGGTCGCCTCGAGGCGGCGCTCGCGGCCGAGCCCGGCATCACGGTATACAAGCAGTACGCGACCAGATTCGGGCTCGGATACACACAGCAGACCGGCGACGACCTCAGCGTGCCCGCCTACACCGGGGGCGCGTCCGCACGTTAGCGTCCGAGTACCCTCTGACCATGCGCATTCTCGTCGTCGACAACTACGACAGCTTCGTGTTCAACCTGGTGCAGTACCTCGGCCAGCTCGGAACGCGGGCCGAGGTCTGGCGCAACGACGACGATCGGCTCACCGCCCCGGGAGCACTCGCCCGCGTCGCCGACGAGTTCGACGGGATTCTGCTCAGCCCCGGCCCCGGCACCCCCGAGCGGGCCGGTGCCAGCATCGATCTGGTCAAGGCGTGCGCCGACGCGAAGACCCCGCTGCTCGGCGTGTGCCTCGGGCACCAGTCCATCGGTGTGGCGTTCGGCGCGACCGTGGACCGTGCCCCGGAACTTCTCCACGGCAAGACCAGCGTGGTGCGGCACAACGGCACCGGTGTCCTCGCGGGTCTGCCGGACCCCTTCATCGCGACCCGCTACCATTCGCTGACCGTCCTGCCGGAGACGCTGCCCGCCGAACTCGAACCGACCGGGCATACCGACAACGGGATCATCATGGCCCTGCGGCACACCGAGCTGCCGATCCATGGCGTGCAGTTCCATCCCGAGTCGGTCCTCACCCAGGGTGGGCATCGGATGCTCGCGAACTGGCTCGCGGTGTGCGGCGAGGCACCCGACGAGGAGCTCGTCGCGCAACTCGAGGCCGAGATGGCGCGCGCACTCGACGGTGGCGCCGCCTGAGCGTTCTACAGATACGGACGGGGCCCGGGCCTCCAGCCCGGGCCCCGTCCGTATCCAGCGGTGACTAGCGGATACCGAGGACACCCACACCGACGGTGATGGTCTCGGTCTTCGAAATCTCGGATCCGGGCGGCTGCTGCTGCGTGATCACGGTGCCGACCAGGTCCACGTCGAGCGTCGCCTCACGTGTCTGGTTGAGCTGGGCAGCCGAGCCGGTCCAGCCGGCAGCGCGCAGCGTCGACAGCGCCTCCGACACCGAACGGTTCGTCAGCACCGGCATCTCGATCCGGTCGCCGGTGGACACCTGGATGGTGACCGTGGAGCCCTGGGCAGTGGACGAACCACCCGACGGGCTGCTCGACACCACCGTCCCGGCCGTCGCGCTCGACTCGATCTGCTCGACGACCACCTCGAAACCGGCGCCTTCGATGTTTCCGCGGGCCACCTCGGCGGTCTGCCCCACAACATTGGGCACTCGGATCTGCTCGGGTCCGGTACCGAGCGTGATGGTCACGGCGCTGTCGCGGTCGATGCTCGCGCCCGGCTCGGGGCTCTGCTCGACCACGGTGTCGATCTCGTCGGCATCGGACGGAGCCCGCAGCACATTCGGGTCCAGCCGCAGGCCGGACGCACCCAGTTCCTGGGCGGCCTTCTGCTGCGTCAACCCGGAAAGCCGCGGGATCTGCACCTGCTCGGGTCCACTGGACACCTCCAGCGTCACCGTCGATCCCTCTTCGGCCTGCGACGCCGGCACCGGCCGGGTGTTGATGACGTTGCCGTTCGCGATCACCGCATCGGGCTTCTGCTGGGTGGACACCCGGAAACCGGCGTCCAGCAACCGGCCCTCGGCGACCTCGGCGGGAAGGTTACGAACGTCCGGCACAGCGACCTGAGCGGCGGTCGCACCCGGACCGAGCGACCACAGGAACACACCCACGATGGCGACGACGACGAGCGCCGCGACCCCGAGCAGAATCCGTTTGAGGATCGAACCGCCACCGCTGCCCTCGTCCCGCCGGTCCGGTGCGGCACCCGCGGCTGCCCCGACCGCTGTGGCGCGCTGGTTCCGATGCCCGGAACCGGAGTCGACGGAGTCGATCATCGTCGTGCGGTCTTCGTCGGTCATCACCATCGGCGCGCTCGGACGTTGCCCGCTCAGGACCCGGATGAGGTCGCTGCGCATCTCGGCGGCGCTCTGGTAGCGGTTGGCCGGATTCTTCGCCATCGCTTTGAGGATCACGGAATCGAGTTCGGACGGCACCGACGGATTCACCGACGACGGCAACGGCGGATCTTCCCGCACGTGCTGATAGGCAACCGCCACGGGGGAATCGCCCTTGAAAGGTGGCTCCCCGGTGAGGATCTCGAACAGCACGCAGCCCACTGAGTACACGTCGGAACGTGCGTCGACCTGCTCGCCGCGGGCCTGTTCCGGCGACAGGTACTGGGCGGTGCCGATCACGGCGGCGGTCTGCGTCATCGGGCTCGCCGCATCCGAGATCGCCCGGGCGATACCGAAGTCCATCACCTTCACCGCGCCGGCTTTGTTGATCATGACGTTCGCGGGCTTGACGTCGCGGTGCACGATCATGTTGCGGTGGCTGAAGTCGAGGGCGGCGCACACATCGGCGATGACTTCCATCGCCCGTTTCGGAACCATCGGCCCGTCGCGGCGCACGATGTCGCGCAACGTGTCGCCTTCGACGTACTCCATCACGATGTAAGGCAGAGGACCGGCTTCGGTTTCTGCCTCACCCGTGTCGTACACCGCGACGATCGCGGGATGGTTCAGTGCTGCCGCATTCTGGGCTTCCCGACGGAAACGCAGGTAGAACGTGGGATCGCGGGCCAGATCGGCGCGCAGAACCTTGATTGCCACATCGCGGCCGAGCCGCAGATCCCGTGCCAGATGCACCTCGGACATGCCACCGAAGCCGAGGATCTCACCCAGCTCGTAGCGTGAGGACAGCTTGCGCGGTGTGGTCATTACGTTCCTTGAGTGTCCGTCGATGAATATGCAGCGTTTGCGGCGTCTGAATCGGAGATTGTTTCTGCGTCACCGGTTCCGGCTCCGGTCTCACCCTCGGCGCCGGTACCCCCGGTGCCTTCCGCAGGAGTCTCGACGCCACCCGTCTCTACAGGCGGGGTGGCGGTGGTGGTCGTCGTCGCGGTGGTCGTGGTGGCGGTGGTGGTCGGAGCCGGTGTGGTCGTCTCCACCGTCGTCTCCGCGGTGGTCGTCGGTTCGACAGGGGTAGGCGTGTCGAACGTCGGCGGCTGCACCGGGATCGGAACCGGAAGGGTCCGCTCGGTCGTGGTGGTCGGTTCGGGTGCCCGCGTGGTGGTGGTCGTCGTGGTCTGCGTCGGCCGGGTGATCTGCGTGGTCTGCGTCGGCTGAGGCGCCGGAGCCTCGTCGTCGCCGCCCAGCAGCACGATGCCGAGGGTGACGAGAGCCAGCACGATGGCGGCGCCGGCCGCCCACGCGAGCGCCTTGGGGCTCGGTGACCGGCTGTCGCCGCCGGTACCTCCACCGGCAGGCAGCGGACCGATCGGGGGTTGCCCGGCCGTCGGGGGTTGCCCGGCGGCGATTCTCGGTCCGTTCGTGTATCCGGTCGGGGTGTAGTGCTGGGTCGGGTGCAGCGCACGGGTCGCGGCGGTCGGCGCCGACGTTCCCGGAACACCCGGCGGCAGAACCCGGTCTGCGCTGGTCACCGGGGGAACATTGCCCGGTGGGGGCAGAGGGCGACCGGAGCGCACCGCGGCGACGGCGTTGGCGAACTCGCCGCCGTTCGTATAGCGATACAGCGGATCCTTCGCCATTCCGATCTCGATGAGCTCGCGCACCTCGGCCGGAAGATCCGACGGCAGCGGCGCCGGGGTCTCCTGCACGTGCTTCATCGCAACCGTGACGACGCTGTCGCCGAGGAAGGGACGCCGACCGGACAGCACCTCGTAGCCGACGACCGCGAGCGAATACACGTCGCTGGCCGATGTCGCTTCCTGACCGAGAGCCTGCTCCGGGGCGATGTACTGGGCGGTGCCCATGACCATCCCGGTGCGGGTCACCGGAGACGCGTCGACGGCTTTGGCGATACCGAAGTCGGTGATCTTCACCTGTCCGGTCGGGGTGATCATGATGTTGCCGGGCTTGACGTCGCGGTGCACCACCCCGGCATTGTGCGCGGCCTGCAGTGCGCGGCCGGTCTGCTCGAGCATGTCCAACGCGTGCGGCAGTGACAGTCGCCCGACCCGGGCCAGCACCGCATTGAGCGGTTCGCCGTGCACGAGCTCCATCACGAGATAGGCGATGGACTGGTTCTCGCTGTCGCTGGTCTCGCCGTAGTCGAAAACCCCGGCGATACCGGGGTGGTTGAGCTGTGCGGTCGTGCGGGCCTCGAACCGGAACCGGGCGAGGAAGTCCGGGTCGCCGGACAGTTCCGACTTGAGGACCTTCACCGCCACCCGCCGGTCGAGCCGGGTGTCGAGTCCCTCCCACACCTGCCCCATGCCGCCGGTGGCGATGAGCCGTTGAAGTCGATAGCGGTCGGCGATCATGGCGCCGCTGCTCAAAGCCATGTCAGCCTCCCTGTAATCCGGCCGCCATCACGGCCCGTCCGATTGGCGCGGCAACCGAGCCGCCGGTTGCCGCGAGTGCCCGGTCTCCGCCGTCTTCCACGATGACCGCCACCGCGACCGTGGGCTGTTGCGCGGGGGCAAAGGCGATATACCACGTGTGGGGCGGGGTGTTACGGGGGTCGCTGCCGTGCTCGGCCGTACCCGTCTTCGACGCGATCTGTACGCCCGGAATCGAACCCTGACCACCCGCATTGTTTTCCGCGCCGATCATCAGGTCGGTCAGTGTCGCGGCGACCTCGGGGGACATGGCCTGCCCGGCCGACTCGGGAGTGGTTTCGTCGATCACCGCGAGGTCCGGTCCCTGCAACCGGTCGACGAGGTACGGCTGCATCCGGACGCCACCGTTCGCGACGGTGGCCGCGATGACGGCGCTCTGCAGCGGAGTCAGCGCTACGTCGCGCTGGCCGATGCTGGACTGGCCGAGCGCGGCGCCGTCCGGGATCTGGCCGATGGTGCTGGGCGCGACCGGCAGCGGCACATCGATGCTTTCACCGATGCCGAAGGCTTCGGCCTGCTCCGCGAGGGCTTCGCGTCCGCTCGCGATGCCCATCTCGACGAACGCCGTGTTGCAAGAAAGCGCGAAGGCGGTGCGCAGAGTCACGGTCGCCTCTCCTCCGCACGCGGCGCCGCCGTAGTTCTCGAGGGTCGTCGCCGTGTCGGGCAGAGTGATGTTCGGTGCGGCCGTGAAGAGGCTGTCGGGCGTGACCCCGGCTTCGAGAGCGGCTGCGGTCACGACGACCTTGAACGTCGAACCGGGTGGGTAGGTTTGCGAGATCGCGCGGTTGAGCATCGGCTTGTCCGGGTCGGCGTTCAGTTCGTCCCAGGCCTGCGACGTGACGGCGCCGTCGTGTCCCGACAACCGGTTGGGGTCGTAACTCGGGGTGCTCACCATCGCGAGGATGCGACCCGTGCTCGGTTCGATCGCGACGACGGACCCGGTGTAACCGCGGGAAGTCATTTCGTCGTACGCGACCTGCTGCATGAGGGGGTCGATGGTGCTGACGACATTCCCACCGCGCGGATCGCGGCCCGACACGAGGTCGAAGAATCGGCGGCCGAACAGCGAGCTGTCGGAGCCGTTGAGCACCGAGTCCTCGGTTCGTTCGAGTCCCGCGCTGCCGTACTGCATCGAGTAGAACCCGGTGACGGGCGCGTAGGCGAGCGGGCTCATGGGTTGTGTCGGCGTCGCCGGGTACTGACGCAGGTACTTGTAGCGGCTGTCGGTGGGTACCGACACTGCCAGGGCCTGGCCGGCAGCCGAGATCTGGCCGCGCTGACGCGAGTACTCGTCGATGAGCACGCGAGAGTTCCGCGGGTCGGTGCGCAGGTCGTCGGCCTTGATCACCTGCACGTACGTGGCGTTGGCGAGCAGTGCGACGACCATGAACATCACCGCCGTGGCGACTTTGCGGAGCGAAACGTTCATTCGCGCCCCATCATTTCCGTCGGGACGTCCGCAATGGGCGGAGGTGCCTTCTTGCGGGGTGTGGCAGGTTCACGGGCGGCGTGGGAAATCTTCATGAGCAGGGCGAGCAGCAGGTAGTTGGCGAGCAGGGACGAACCGCCGTACGAGACGAACGGGGTGGTCAGTCCCGTCAGCGGAATGAGTTTGGTGACGCCGCCGACCACCACGAAGATCTGCACGGCGAGGGTGAACGACAGGCCGGCGGCGAGAAGTTTGCCGAAGCTGTCGCGCACCGCGAGGGCTGTGCGCAGCCCGCGCACGATGAGGGTCAGGAAGAGCAGCAGGATCGCGGTGAGCCCGATGAGACCGAGTTCTTCACCGATGGCGGCGACGATGAAGTCGGTCTTCGCGAACGGCACCTGCGAGGGTCTGCCGCTGCCGAGGCCGGTGCCCGCGACACCGCCGGTGGCGAGCCCGAACAGCGACTGGGAGATCTGGTATCCGGTGTTGTTGTAGTCGGCGAGCGGGTCCATCCAGGTTTCGACGCGCACCCGCACGTGTCCGAACATCTGGTAGGCGAAATAGAAGCCGACGGCAAGCAGCGTGAAACCGATGATCAGCCATCCGACGCGTTCGGTCGCGATGTACAGCATCACCAGCACGGTGGTGAACAGCAGCAGTGAGGTGCCCAGATCCTTCTCGAACACCATCACGCCGATGGAGATGATCCAGGCGGCGAGGATCGGGCCGAGGTCGCGGGCTCGCGGGAAGTCCATCCCGAGGAAATGCTTGCCCGCGGTGGTGAACAGGTCGCGTTTCGCGACGAGCACCGATGCGAAGAAGATGATGAGCAGAATCTTGGCGAACTCGCCGGGCTGGATGCTGAATCCGGGAAGCTTGATCCAGATCTTGGCGCCGTTGACCTCGGAGAACCGGGACGGCAGCAGCGCCGGGATGGCGAGAGCCACCAGCCCGATCAGACCGAGTGTGTAGCTGTAGCGCGCCAGCAGCCGGTAGTCGTGCAGAAACACGAGTACCGCGATGAACAGGGCGATACCCAGCGCTGTCCACAGCACCTGCTGGGTGGCGTCCGGTGACGGTGGCGGCAGACCCATGAAGCGGGCGCTCTCCTGGTCCGCGAGGTCCAGTCGGTGGATCAATACCAGGCCGAGCCCGTTGAGCAGCGCCACGATGGGCAGCAGAAGCGGATCGGCGTACTTCGCGAATCGGCGCACCGCGAGATGCGCGATGAGGAACAACCCCGCGTACGTCAGGCCGTACTTCGCGAGGTCCATGGTGAGGGTCTGCTCGAGACCGGCCTCGACGAGCATGAGGGACACGGTGGTGATGCCGATCGCCGCGAGGATCAGCAGCAGTTCGGTGTTACGGCGGGTCGACTGGAGCGGGGCCGGAGCAAAACCACCCGGGGGACTCGGAAAGGCCCCCGCGCCTTGGGATACCGACATCAGGCGCCTACCCTGCAGTTCTGACCAGGGATCTGAGGGGCGGGTGCCGGTTCGGGCGCGGCGGTAGTTTCCGGTGCCGCCTCGGCCGGTGGTGCCGCCGGTAGAGGTTCGCCGGGCGCCGTGGGTCCACCCGGTTGCGGTTCACCCGGCGCCGGTGTCGGGGGGACCTCGCCCGTGGCGGGCGGCTGACCCGGCAGGGGCGCTCCGGGTGCCGGTTCTCCGGGCAGGGGACCCGGCGCCGACGAGGTCGGTTCGGCCGGCGGCTTCTCCTCGACCACGCACACCGGCAGGAGATCCTGCTCGGCGAGGCGGCTCATCTGCGTGCGGGTGTCGTCCAGCGAACCCGAGGGCAGCCCGGCCCGCACCTGTTCGCGCGCCGCGGGCTGCAGGTCTTCGACGACCATGACCCGGCACTGGGCATCGGCGGGCGACACGAGGGTCAGTTCACCGTCGTCGTCGAGGCACCCGACCAGCGCTGCGTCCTGCAGCGAATAACCGAACACGCTGCCGGGCACACCGCGCAGCACGGTCACGCGGGCGTCGTCGGCGCCCACGTAGTAGTTGTTGCGGATCAGCTGTCGGCCCACCAGCACCGCGGACGCCACGACCGCGATGAGCAGAACAGCGACGAGCGGCCACCACAGGCGGCTGTGTTTCCGCTTCGGGGGCTCCGGTGCCGGAGTGATCACGCGCTTGGGGGTGGCCCGTGGGGGGCGCATCGCCGCCGCGCGGCCCGCAGCCGTATTCGGCGGTGGGGCGTCGTCCTCGTCGTCGGTGGACGCGGCGCCCGCGACGATGGGATGACTCTGGCCGTAATCGAGGTCGATGACATCGGCCACCACGACCGTGACGTTGTCGGGACCGCCGCTGCGCAATGCGAGCTCGATGAGCCGGTCGGCGCACTCGTCGTGAGTGCCCTCGCGCATCGTGTCGGCGATGGTCTCGTCGCTGACCACATCGGACAGGCCGTCCGAACAGATCAGATACCGGTCGCCGGCGCGTGCCTCGCGCACGGTCAGCGTCGGTTCCACCTCGCTACCGGTCAGGGCCCGCATGATCAGCGAGCGCTGCGGGTGCGTGTGGGCCTGTTCCGCGGTGATGCGGCCCTCGTCGACGAGCGACTGCACGAACGTGTCGTCGCGGGTGATCTGGGTCAGGTTGTTGTCGCGCAGGAGATACGCGCGGGAATCGCCGATGTGCGCGAGACCGAGCTTGCTGCCGGCGAACAGGATGGCGGTGAGCGTGGTGCCCATGCCGTCGAGTTCGGGCTCCTCCTCGACCTGGTCGGCGATGGACGCGTTGCCCTCGCGGACGGCCGCGGCGAGCTTGCCGAGCAGATCGCCCCCCGGCTCGTCGTCGTCGAGGTGAGCGAGAGCCGCGATCATCAGCTGGGAGGCGACCTCACCCGCGGCGTGCCCGCCCATGCCGTCGGCGAGCGCCAGCAAGCGGGCACCGGCGTACACGGAGTCTTCGTTGTTCGACCGAACGAGGCCGCGGTCGCTGCGGGCGGCGTAACGCAGTACGAGTGTCACGGGCGGAGCTCGATCACGGTCTTGCCGACCCGGACGGGTGTGCCCAGGGGGACGCGGACAGCGGTGGTGACCTTCGCCCGGTCGAGATAAGTGCCGTTCGTCGAGCCCAGGTCCTCGACGTACCAGTCCGAACCTCGGGGAGACAACCGGGCGTGCCGCGTCGACGCATAGTCGTCGGTGAGGACGAGCGTCGAATCGTCGGCACGGCCGATCAGCACCGGTTGAGTGCCCAGCGTGATCCGGGTACCGGCGAGCGCGCCCTGCGTGACCACCAGATATTTGGCGGTCTTGCCCCTGCCCAGCGACGGTAGAACCGACTGCTTGGGCGAATATCGCGGCAACGGTCGGGCGCTGCCGGCGTAGATGTCGGAACGCAAGGTGCGGAGCACAGCCCACACGAACAGCCACAGCAGGAGGAGGAAACCCGCCCGGGTCAGCTGCAGAATCAGCCCCTGCACGGCTTGTCCTCCTTCTGCGTGTTCGACCGGTTCGCTGTCGCCCGGTGCGGTGCGGTCACCCACAATACGGACATCGGACGACTCGATACAGCGTCCGACGCGTCACAGACGCGTCGGACGGTCTCGTCGGAGCCGATTGCTCCTGGATACCCGCTGATCAGAGGATGCGCACCAGGATCTCCGAGTGTCCCGCGCGGATCACATCACCATCGGCGAGCTGCCAGTCCTGGACGGAAGCGCCGTTGACGGTGGTGCCGTTGGTCGAGCCGAGATCCGAGAGCATTGCAACCTGCCCGTCCCACTGGATGTCGATGTGACGTCGTGAGACACCGGTGTCGGGCAGGCGGAACTGGGCGTCCTGGCCACGGCCGATGATGTTGCTGCCTTCTCGCAGCTGGTAGTAGCGGCCGCTGCCGTCCTCGAGCTGGAGGGTGGCCGTGAGAACACGTCCTGCGCCGGCCGGAGGCTGGTAGGCGGCCGCGCCCGCGTAGCCCTGCTCGGCGTAGCCCTGGTCCGCGTAGCCCTGGTCGTACGCGGGTTCGGCGTACGCCTGCTGACCGTAGGCCTGCGGTGACTGGTAGCCCTGGTCGTAACCGCCGGGCGCGGGAGCGTATCCCTGCTGCTGGTAGCGGTCGTCGTACGGCTGCTGCGGAGCGGCGTACGGCTGCTGGTAGTCGCGGTTGTAGTCCTGCCCGTAATCCTGGCTGTAGGCCTGCGCGCCGTAGTTGCGGTCGTCGTAGCCGCCCTGCGGGGCATAACTTTGCTGGTAGCCCTGCGGGTCGTACTCCTGCTCGCCGTAGGCGGGAGCGTCGTATCCGGCCTGCGGCTGCTCGCTGTAGGTGGCCTGCGCCGGGTAACCGGAGCCGTTCTGGTAGCCCTGTGCGTAGCGCTGATCCTGGCCCACCTGCGCGTGACCGTTCCGGGCGTACTGCGGTTCCGCCTCGGCGGGGTCACGGCTGGGTTCGTAGCCGGGGTTCTGCGTCATGGGGCCAACTCCTGGTTCGGGGGTCACGGTTGGACGATTCTGCGGTTTCCGCGGGGACGAGGCGCGCGTCGCTGAGCGCCCCGCGTCGGGATCGACCGAGCCGCGAGTCCGGAACTGCCCTGTGTGCAGTGCCGAGGACGACTCGAAGACAACCTGTATGTCACCGTAGGTCTGCCATTCCTGTTCGCGGATGAAGTCCTCAAGGTGACGGGCAAACGCCTTGACAGTCAAGTCCCGATCCGCGGCCAGGGCCTCGTGATCGGAGTCGCTGATGGTGATGACGTACTTGTTGGGGGCCAGAATGAGACCCCGATCGAGATGCTGGATGCCGTCGGTTGCCTCCTGCTGAAGCGCGGCCTCCACTTCCTGAGGGACCACACCGCCGCCGAAGACGCGGGCGAATGCGTCGCCGATTGCAGCCTGAAGCTTGCGCTCGAATCGTTGGGCGATGCCCATGGCGACCCCCTTCCGGTCTCAGCGTGTCGCAATGCAGATCTCGCCACTGCATGGTATCCACTTTCCCAGAAATCGACGTCGCGGATTGTCTCGCGTGTTCAAGTCGACATCTCCGGCCCGTCGACCGAAGCTCGAATATGGCCGTGACCAGCCGAATCGTAGTTTTCCAGATCCTTGTGTTACTGTTTTCTGCGTTGCTCGGGCGAGTGGCGGAATGGCAGACGCGCTGGCTTCAGGTGCCAGTGTCCTTCGGGACGTGGGGGTTCAAGTCCCCCTTCGCCCACAGAGTGCAGTTCCACGAACTGCGACGGACGAGGTCACGAACTCGAAAGAGATCGTGACCTCGTTTTCGTTGTTCACCCCGGCGCGTATGCATTCCGGCGCGGTGAACAATTCTTCACCGCAGTAATACCTTGCGTAAACAACGATTCACCGAGCAACCCTCGAGTCTTCGGATCGCTGATATTCCTCACGCCGGCGGCGGTTGGGACACGGCTGCTGCTGTCCTTTGCTGAGTTGTCCGTGCGTGGCGACGCGCGCGTTCTTTGTCCAACCGGAATTCGCGAGCCCTGCAATGACATACCGACGTCCGTCGACCTTCAGCGGCGAGACGGGTGTCGATCTCGGCTCTCCGGAGATGCGGCCGGGAATCGTGATGATGTTGAATCGTTCCGAGCGGTATGCCGAGACGGGCCAGGAACTTTACGACGCTGTTCGCAGGTCTCTGCCATGCGGGCAGCGTCCCGGTGGCAGACATATGACTCCCTCGACGGGATCGGCGGACTGGGGGACGGACCCGGTACAATCCTTCCATTATGGGATAGTCCCGTAATGGAAATATACGACGGAGGGTGAATGGTGTCCAGCACGAACAGCGCCCGCATCCGGCGCGCCCTCCAGGTTGCCCTGGTCAATGCGGTACTCGGCAACGAACGCATCGCACGCGAGTTCGATCTGCTCGTCACCGACTTCCAAACTCTGCACCTGCTCGTCCTGCGGGAAGACGTGCGTACGCCGAAGCAGCTCAGCCGAACAACCGGATTGCCGACCAGCACCGTGACGCGCGTTCTCGATCGGCTCGAACGCAGCGGCTACGTACGGCGCGTGCACGACCCCGAGGATCGGCGGCAGATCAATATCGAAATCGACATGGGGAAGATACAACCGATCATCGATCGGTACGGTCGCTACACCGACGCTCTCGCCCGCGCCGATGCCGAATTCAGCGAAGAGGAACTTGGCATCGTCGCCCGCTACCTCGAACGGACCGGCTCCACTTTCTGAACTCTCGTGGTCTTCCTCGAGAGCGTCCCGGTCAGAGGAGTGAGACCCGCATCATCTCGGTGCGGGCGACGGCGCGATCACGCTCGCCGGCAAGGGCCAGTCGACGCTCGTCGCTCATGTAGCCGTCCAGTGCGTCCTGTGACTCGAAGGTGAGCATCTGAACCTCCAGAGGGTGCCCCTCCGCACCGTCCGTGATTGCGCGCTGCAGCAGGCGACCGCCGTGGTCGGCGATGAGCCGAAGAACCTTGTCCTCGTATGCGGTCAACGAGCTTGCCATCCCAGGTTTCGGCCACAGCAGTACACAGAGCGAGATCGACATGGTCAGAACCTACTCGCGTGAAGATCCCTCGAATGTGATTCAGATCACTAACCGCTGGGTTGTTTCCGGAGTGACTCGTGAAGTTCTGGAGATCAGCAGGACATTTCGACCAATCCACGCGGATCGTCGGGAAATCCTGCCGAAGCGGGTTTGGGCGCGACGCAGCAGGGAAATCTGTTTCCCTGGCACCGATCTCGTGAGGATCGGCAGTGGGCCGGATGACTTGCGGGGCAACAGTTTGTGGGTCATGGTGCGAAGTGCACACCGAATTCCGAACAACGGGATTTCCGAACAACGGGAGGAAACAGGATGCGCAAGAACGCTGGACGCATTGCCGCGACGATGCTCGCGACGGGTGTGGGGATGGGTCTCGCCGGTGGGATCGCCGGGGCGGAGGCGTCGAACCCCGATCTGCCGGTCCGCTACGACGCGAAGGGCACCGACCGGTGCTCGGTCGACTTCACCATCCACAACGACACCAACAGCGACGCCCACGAAATCGACTTCCGGGTCGATGGTGAACCGCTCATCAACCCGGGTGTCGGCTCCGGAGACCTCGGCCGATTGGCCGGACTGAAGGCCGCCGTCCATCCGGAGGCGCCCAAGGGCGGCTACCGTTCCGATGCGCCGACCCAAACCGTGATCCACACCGTGAAGCTCGGCACCCCCGATCAGCTGGTGACCTTGCCGAATCCGTTGTCCGACACACACAAGGTCGAGTACCGGATGATCCTCGGACCCGAGGCGGACCACCGGGACGGGGACTGGCACGAGGTGACCATCAGCGGTTGCAACCCGATCCAGAGCGGTTCTGCCGGCCTGTTCTGACATGTCTCAACGGTCCCGGGGGGGGCGGAACTCCGTCCTCCCGGGACCGTGTTGTGCAGGGCGGGAGACTTTTCTGGCCCACGCGACTCCGTGATCCGCTGCTGGACACGGCATCCGGCTGTAATGTCAGCGCCGGCGACTGCAACCCGGTCGCGGACTCTGTCAGGGTGACGTGAGGAGTGGGGACATGGGATCGATCGAAATCATGAATTGGCTTCAAGAAGGCGCGAGTGCCGGCGACCCGATCCGGGGGCCGCTCTACGTCGCGGCGTTTGTCCTGATCGGGTTGTACAGCGTGATCTTCGAGGGAGCAGTGATCTGACCGACGGGAACGCGCTGTCACCCGGCCCCGCACTCGACCGAGTGCGGGGCCGATTCATCACTGTGCACTTCGGGGCGCCGAGTCCGCCAGGCCGCGGATGGCGGCAGCGAGTGGCTTCCACGTGTGTTCGGGTAGTTCGTGCCCGACACGAGGAAGGATCAGGGTGCGGGCGTGGGGAATTCGCGACGCGATGGCGTGGGCGGCCCGGATTTTGATCAGTGGATCGTCTTCTCCGTGTACGACCAAAGTGGGGTGTGTGATCTCGGTGATCGCCGGACCGCTCCATTGGGCACCGATCTGCCGGCTCTGCGCGTCCTGGTCGTGAACCCCGCTGTCCGGACTGTCTTCCAGTGCCGCGCGCACAGCAAGGTCGTCGAACTCTCGATTCGGTGAAGCCAGTAGTTGCGCTACCGTGACACCGCTTCGATCGCACCCTCACGGGTATCGGGGAACTTCAGTCGGGCGAACTTGGCGAGCGTGCCCAACCGGATGTAACGCAGGGTGCGCAATCCGGTGACATCGCCCGGGACGGCGGCGATCGACGTGAGGGAACGGACTCGGCCGGGGTGCCGAAGGGCGATGCGCTGGGCGACCGCGCCGCCGAGGGAGACCCCGACCATATGTGCTGAAGTCCAACCCAATTCGTCGAGCACCGCGATCGCGTCGTCCGCGACGTCTTCGGCGGTGTATGCGTCGCCACGTCGGGTCAGCATCGCAGTGATCGGGTTTCGCACAGCCGTCGGCGGTAGATGCGTCGATTCACCCCCGTCGCGCTGGTCGTAACG
Organism: Rhodococcus chondri; assembly: GCF_036327435.1. Taxonomy (NCBI): domain Bacteria; kingdom Bacillati; phylum Actinomycetota; class Actinomycetes; order Mycobacteriales; family Nocardiaceae; genus Rhodococcus; species Rhodococcus chondri. The sequence goes on from NZ_JAUZMZ010000037.1 coordinate 24,824, forward strand.
CGCGACAGCGAAACCTTGCTCGGCCAGTTGCTCGCAGAATCCGGTGGGAACCGCGTACCGGTCGACACCCAACCCGGTGGCGATCAGCAGCGGTTCCCCGCGTTCCGGCCGGAATCGATCGAACGCGAGGCGCACTGCCCCGTTCTGCGCCCAGCGGCGCGGTTCCCACAGTCGACCGTTCGGCATGCTGAAACCTCCTTAAAGTGCGTTCGATGAACTCAGTTTTGGGATAGTTCATGACAGGGCGCGACGAACAGGGGGTCTGACGAGTGACGCAGTCCGGGAAAGTGCACCCGACAGTATGGGAACGCGTCGACGGCAGGCGCGGTCCGGCTCCGTCTCACACCAGGAACGACGTCGCGGCAGCTGCAATCGAACTGGCCGACGACGGCGGTTTGCCCGCCGTCTCCACCCGCCGGATTGCGCAGAAGCTCGGTGTGAGCCAGTCGGCGCTCTACCGCTACGTCTCGGGCCGGGACGACGTGCTCGACCTGATGGTCGATGCTGTTGCCGGTGAGATCGACCTCGACATCCCACTGCGCGGCAAGCCGATCGACGACCTCACCGGGTTGGCGACCCGGGCGAAGAACGTCCACGTGAGATACCCGTGGCTACTCGATTTTCCGGTCGAACCCATGCGTGCGGGACCTCGGAGCATCGATTTTCTCGAGTATGCCCTCCGCGCCATGGCGCCCGTCGAAGTGCCCGGTCCCGTCAAACTGCAGGCAGTCGCAATATTGAACACGCTCGTCCAGCAGTTCGCCCGCGCCGAAATCGGTGCGGGAATGGCAAGCCAGGAACGCCGGGTGGCCCAGGCGCTCTTTCTGCACAAGACTGCTCACGATGGTGGTCATCCCAATCTTGCGGCAGCACTTGAGATTCGGGATAGTGGCCTGGATCAGCCGGTCGACCTGTTCGAGTCCGTGCTGCGCCGGGTACTCGAGGGGTTTCTGTCGCCGGACTGATTCGAAACCCCTCCGGTGTGCCGTGACGTGCCGCTTCCTCGGGCACACGTCGCGTCCCTCCACTTTCAATCTATAGCGCACCGGGGGGCTTGCGGCAAGGCCACGGGTGACCCTCAGAATCACTGTTCGCAAGCTTCGACCTGCGGAAACGGTCGGCCGGTAACAGTGAGGGACACATGTCTGCGCAGAGGTACGAGGATGAATTGCGGTCCGAGCAGGGCTACGTGTCGGCCCTCTACGCAAGGCTCGATGGCGAGCGTGCACGAGCGAAGGAGAAATACAGCGCGACGTTGCGAGGCCACGACGGGACTGCGATGGATCGTGACTTCGAGGCACGTGCACTGGCCGAGGCGGTGAAGCGGCTGGATGTGGCCGACAACGGACTGTGCTTCGGCCGGTTGGATTCGCTTACGGGGGAACATTCCTACATCGGCCGCATCGGGCTGTTCGACGAGGAGCGCGACTACGAGCCGTTGTTGCTCGATTGGCGTGCGCCGGCGGCGCGTCCGTTCTATGTCGCTACCTCGGCCAGACCGGAGAACATGCGTCGGCGCCGTCAATTTCATTGTCACGGAAGAGATCTACTCGACTTCACCGATGAGGTTCTCGGTCGCCCCGGCGACAGCGAGCGAGGGAGCCACGGGGACGCCGCCCTGCTCGCGGCGGTCGATGCGCCGCGCGGTGACGGAATGCGCGACATCGTGGCGACGATCCAGGCCGAGCAGGACGAAATCATCCGGCTGGACCACCCGGGGGTGGTGGTGATCGAGGGTGGCCCGGGCACCGGGAAGACCGTGGTCGCGCTGCACCGTGTCGCGTATCTGCTCTACACCTGGCGTGAGCGGATCGAGCGACACGGTGTGCTCGTCGTCGGACCCAATTCGGCGTTCCTCAACCACATCGGTCGTGTGCTTCCATCGCTGGGGGAGTCCGACGTGGTGTTCATGACCACGGGCGACCTCGTGCCGGGGCTGCGCATCACCGCCGAGGACACACCGGCGGTCGCGCAGGCCAAGGGCTCGCTGAAGATCCTGGACGTACTCGCGGCGGCAATCGCGGATCTGCAGCGACTGCCGGAACAGCCGCTGCTGATCGATCTCGCCGACGTCACGGTCCGCATCGACGCGGAGATCGCGGAATGGGCACGCGACGAGGCGCGCACGAGTAGGCGACCGCACAACGAGGCTCGTGCGGTGTTTCGCGACGTCCTCACGTGGGCGCTCACCGAGCGGGCGATAGGCCGGATCGGCCGAGGCTGGCTCACCCGGGCGGACCGTGAAGCATGGGAACAGCTGCGGTCGGATCTACTCGACGAGTTGGCGAACGACGACAGGTTCACGGCCGCCCTCGACGGCCTTTGGCCGATACTGACACCGGAAAGACTGTTGGCACAGCTGTTCACGTCGCCGGAACGACTCCACGCGGCAGGCGCCGACCGGTCGCTCTTTCGGCCCGACGGCATCGCCTGGACAGTATCGGATGTGCCCTTGCTCGACGAGTTGGTGGACCTGCTCGGCGGTGACAGGCCGGCCGACGGTACGCGCGAGCGGGAGCGGAAGGACGAGGCCGTGTACGCCGCGGGTGTGCTGGATCTCATGGTCGGCCGCGAGGACCACATGGACGACGACGACCACCTGTTTGCCCAGGACCTGCTCTACGCCGAGGATCTGGCGGAGCGTTTCGGCGAACACGACACCCGTACATTGGTGGAGCGTGCCGCTGCGGATCGTGATTGGACGTACCGGCACGTGGTGGTCGACGAAGCCCAGGAGCTGTCGGAGATGGAGTGGCGGGTGCTGATGCGGCGCTGCCCGAGCCGGTCGTTCACGGTGGTGGGGGATCTCGCCCAGCGGCGGTCGGTGGCCGGAGCAACTTCGTGGAGTGCGGTGTTCGAACGGTACGTACCCGGTCGATGGGCCTACCGGTCACTGACGGTGAATTACCGCACCCCCGCCGAGATCATGACGGTTGCCGCAGCATTGCTCCGCGAGTTCGCTCCTGATGCCGCGCCGCCGGAGTCGGTGCGCGCATGTGGCGTCCTGCCGTGGTCCGAACGAGTTACCGAAGACGAGCTACCTCGTGCCGTCGAACATTTCGTGCGGGACGAAGCGGGCCGTGAAGGCACGAGCGTCGTGATCGGACCGCCCGATGTGCCGGGGGCGGTGGCACCGTCGGAGACGAAGGGACTGGAGTACGACGCCGTCCTGGTCGTGGAGCCGGAACGCATCATCGCCGGCGGACCACGCGGTGCGGCGGACCTCTACGTCGCCCTCACTCGCGCCACCCAGCGTCTCGGTGTGCTGCATCGGGGACCTTTGCCGCAATCCCTGATCGGGCTCGCCGAAGTCGGGCCCCCACTTGCTCGCGGACCGGTCGGTTGACGGTGCTCGGCCCGGGACGGAGAGATCCCGTCGGCCGGGATGTCCGGTAGCCCGGGAAGTTGGGCCGACGCTAATGTCCGGAACACACCCGGCAAGAAGGAGCCGAACATGTCGACCGTCGAAGAGCGATTGGCCCGCCTCGAAGCACTCGAGGACATCAAGATGCTCAAACACCGCTATTTCCGCGCCTGCGACGGGAAGGATCCCGCGGCGATGCGCGCGTGTTTCGTCGCCGCGGGCGCCGACATCTTCTACGGACCCGCGCTCGGCGGTTTCGACGGCGCGGACGGTCTCGTCGACGTCTACTCCCGTATCGCTCTCCAGCGCGCCGGCGACGGGTACGTCATCCTCGACATGCATCACGGCATGCACCCGAGCATCCGCATCACCGGCCCGGGCACCGCGACCGGTGCCTGGACATTGCGGTTCCGGCAGGTGGACCTCCGTGCCCGTACCGAACGGGTAACCGCCCTCGACTACGACGACGCGTACGTGGTCGAGGACGGCGAATGGAAGATCGCCAAGTGTCATGTGAAGACGCTGTGGTCGATCGAACGCGCCCTGACCGACGATGTGAAAGTGGTTCAGTAGCATGGACGAACGCAAGGTAGCTCTCGTCACCGGGGCAAGTCGGAGCGTCGGGAAGGGCATCGCCTGCGCACTGGGATCGGACGGCTGGACAGTCTACGTCACCGCTCGGGGACCCGTCGGCGTCGACGGACCTCTCGACGCGACGGCTGCGGCCGTCACCGAGCGCGGCGGGCACGGCATAGCAGTGCAATGCGATCACCGCGACGACGCGCAGATCCATGCGCTCTTCCGGCGCATCGCCGACGAACAGAACGCCCGGCTCGACCTGCTCGTGAACAACGTGTGGGCAAGTCCGCCCGGCTTCGCCGGTTTCACCGAACCGTTCTTCGAGCGCCCGATCAGCGACTGGGACAGCCTCATCGGTGTCGGGTTACGTGCCCACTATGTGGCCTCCGTCGACGCGGCCCGTTTGATGGTGCCGCGCAGGAGCGGGATGATCGTCAACATCTCGTCGTTCGGAACCCGCGGGTACCTGCATTCGGTGCTGTACGGCATGTCGAAGGCCGGGCTGGACAAGATGGCCGCCGACATGGCCGTGGATCTTCGTGGAACCGGTGTGACGACGTTGTCGCTGTGGCCGGGACTGGTGAAGAACGAGGCCATGCTGGCGCGCGGCATCGACAGCTTCGAAGGTTTCTCACTGGCCAACGCCGAGACCCCGGAGTTCATCGGCCGCGTCGTGGTGGCGCTCGCCGATGATCCGGAAGTGAACGAGCGCAGCGGCCACACCTTCATCACCGCCGAGACGGCGGCGGACTACGGCATCGTGGATGTCGAAGGCAACCAACCGGATTCGCATCGAGAAATTTTCGGCGGCGGGCCGCTTTTCTGATTTCCCCAATGCGTCAACCAATGATTGACGGCTGCGTTCCGTCAACCTATGGTTGACGCATGACGGAACCAACTCGCCCCACCCACCCGATCCGCCTCGACGACCTCATCGACGCCATCAAGAACGCGCGCACGGACGTCCTCGACCAATTGCAGGACGCGGTGGTCGCCGCCGATCACCTCGGTGACGTGGCCGACCACCTCATCGGCCACTTCGTCGACCAGGCCCGCCGCTCCGGTGCGTCCTGGTCGGAGATCGGCAACAGCATGGGCGTCTCCAAACAGGCCGCCCAGAAACGGTTCGTTCCCAAGAACGAAGTGGATATGGACCCGAACGAGGGGTTCGCCCGCTTCACACCCCGCGCGAAGAACGTGGTGATGGCGTCGATGAACGAAGCCCGCGCCGCCGGAAACGAAGAGATCACCCCGGCGCACCTCGTGCTCGGTCTGCTCGCCGACCCGGCAGGACTCGCCGCCCAGACGATCGTCGCGCAGGGCATCGACCTCGATACCGTCCGCCGCGCCGCGACGGAAGCCCTGCCCGTACGGGTGAAGGCGGTACCGGAACTCATCCCGTACGACGCGCAATCGCGCAAGGCCCTCGAACTGACCTTCCGCGAAGCGCTGCGTCTCGGCCACAACTACATCGGCACCGAACACATCCTGCTGGCCCTGCTCGAACTCGAGAACGGCACGGGACTGCTCACCGGCGCCGGCATCGACAAGGCGAAGGCCGAAGCCGACATCGAGGAAGCGCTCGCCGCGATCATCGCCGCGACCGGCAAGGACTGACGGCGACTGAACCCTCCGCGGAGGGGTATGTCCAATTCATGAACACACGCAGAGCTTCCCTGATTGCCGGAGTATCCCTGACCGCCCTCGTCGTCGCAGCCTGCGGCAACGACACGGCCACCGACGACGCGGCCACCGTCGAAACGCCACCTACCACCGTCGAGTCCACGGATGCCCCCACCCCGGCACCCGGAATGAGCGGCGACGCGTTCGGGTTGCCGGGTGACGACGGTGACGCCTTCACCTACGACGAGGCCGCCGTCCCCGTCGGTTCGTCGGTCGATGTCGAGTCCGAGGAAGAGGACGGCCGCACCACCGTCACGTTCACCGCGACGGGCCTCGCACCGAACCGCGACTTCGGTGTCCATGTGCACACCAGGCCCTGCGGCCCGAACCCGTCCGATGCGGGGCCGCATTACCAGAACGAGCTCGACCCGGCCGCCACTCCCGAATCGCCGTCCACCGACCCGGCCTACGCCAACCCGCAGAACGAAGTCTGGCTCGACATCACCACCGACGGAAACGGTGACGCGCAGGCGTCGGCGACCGTCGACTGGGAGTTCCGGGACGACGAAGCCAACTCGGTCGTGATCCACGCGCAGCGCACCAAGACCGGCCCCGGGGAGGCCGGCACCGCAGGCGACCGCCTCGCTTGCATCAACGAGGACTTCTGACTGCCGGATTTGCCCGCTGAGGGGTTCTCCTCGTGGAATGCTGACGACTCGAATCGGAGCGAGCCGAAGCGAGCATGAGGAGAGTCGATGGAACCCGTCGTTCAGACCGGCCGCGGCCGTGTGCGTGGAGTTGTATCCGGCGGAGTTGCCGCATTCAAGGGAATTCCCTATGCGGCGGCTCCGGTCGGAGACCTGCGGTTCGCCGCGCCGGCGCCGGTGCCGGCATGGGACGGGGTGCGCGAGGCGACGCAGTACGGGCCTACCGCTCCGAAACCCCCGTACCGGTCGCCGCTCGACCAGCTGCTGCCCGACCCGGTGATTCCCGGCGAGGACTTCCTCAACCTCAACGTGTGGACTCCGGATTTCGCGGCATCCCTGCCGGTGCTCGTGTGGATCCACGGTGGCGCGTTCGTCCACGGCAGCAGTGCCGTATCCCTCTACGACGGCAGCAACTTCGCGCGCGACGGCCTCGTCTTCGTGAGCATCAACTACCGGCTCGGCGCACCGGGGTTCGCGCTGCTGGAGGACGCTCCGGCGAACCGTGGTCTGCTCGATCAGGTCGCCGCGCTGCAATGGGTCCGCGACAACATCGCGGCATTCGGTGGAAATCCGGACCTGGTGACGATCGCCGGTGAGTCGGCCGGTGCGATGAGCGTCCTGACGCTGCTGGCGATGCCTGCCGCCGAAGGGTTGTTCCGCCGGGCTATTGCGCAGAGCGGCGCCGGACATGCCGTGATGGCCGCCGACACCGCGCGGCGGGTCGCCGCCGCACTCGCCGAGTCGCTCGAGGTCGAGCCGAGCCGAGCCGGATTCGCATCCGTCACCCCCGAAGAACTGGTCGGTGCCCAGGAGGCTCTGGTCGAACGGATCCGGGCCGATCCGAACCCCGAGACATGGGGTGAGAGCGCTGCCGATTCGAGGGCGTTCGCGCCCTGTATCGACGGGGAGGTGCTCACCGCGCGACCCATCGACCGGATCGCCGACGGTGCCTCCGCCGATGTCGATGTCCTCATCGGTACCAACACCGACGAGTTCACCCTGTTCTTCGTGCCGTTCGGGGTGGACGGCGCCATCGACGACAACCTGCTGCGCATGATGATCGGCGTGCACGGGTTGGACGTCGATGCGGCCCTCGTCGCCTATCGGGCGGCCCGTCCCGATGCGACACCGGGGCAACTGCTGATGGACGTCCTGCGCGACCGGATGTTCCGGATCCCGGCGCTGCGCGTGGCCGAGGCGCGCTGGGCTCTGGACATCCCCACCTACGTGTACCGATTCGACTGGCCGACAACAGAATACGACGGCAGACTCGGCGCCACCCATGCGCTCGAGATCGGTTTCGTCTTCGACAATCTGCGGGTGCGGGAGAGTTCGGCGCTGGCGGGCCCGAAGCCGCCCCAGGAGCTCGCTGAGCGGATGCACCAGGCGTGGGTCGCGTTCGCCAGCACCGGCCGGCCGGGCTGGAGCCGATACGGCGACAACCGGACCGAGATGACGTTCGGCCTCGACAGCGGAACGACGGACGATCCCGATGCAGAATTGCGTGCTCTGTGGGACGGGATCCGCTGACGACGGTGTTTGTGTGCGATCCGGGTGGGTAGTCGATGGCCAACGCAATCTACGGATCGGAGCAGCAAATGGCCAAGCCTCCCAAGGTGCCGGGCGTCCCGTCGTCGACCACTCCGCAGTTCGAGGAACCCACCACCCCTGTGGACGCGCCCGACGCGAAGCCGGACCAGTCCGAGCCGGCAGGCGTCACGGCCACCGCGGCGCCCGTCGATGCCGAGCGCAAGCGTGCGCAGCAGGGGCAGTACGTCACCACCGCGCAGGGGGCCCGGCTGACCGATACCGACCATTCCCTCAAAGCGGGACGTCGCGGCCCCACACTGCTCCAGGATCACCACTTTCGCGAGAAGATCACCCATTTCGACCACGAGCGGATCCCGGAGCGGGTGGTGCATGCGCGCGGCGCCGCAGCGCACGGTGTGTTCCGCGCCAATGGTGCGGCCTCGACCATCACGCGGGCGCAGTTCTTGCAGAAGGGCGTGGAAACACCTGTTTTCGTGCGGTTCTCGACGGTGCTCGGTTCGAGAGGATCGGCCGACGCCGTGCGGGACACACGTGGTTTCGCCACCAAGTTCTACACCGAAGAAGGCACGTACGACCTGGTCGGCAACAACATTCCGGTCTTCTTCATCCAGGACGCCATCAAGTTCCCCGATGTCGTCCATGCGGCCAAGCCCCACCCGGATCGGGAGATCCCGCAAGCGCAGAGCGCGCACGACACCTTCTGGGATTTCGTCACCCTCCACACCGAAGCCGCCGCGCACACGATGTGGAACATGTCCGACCGCGGTATCCCCCGGTCGTTCCGGATGATGGAGGGCTTCGGCGTCCACACCTTCCGGCTGATCAACGCCGACGGCGGGACGTCGCTGGTCAAGTTCCACTGGAAGCCCCGCCTCGGCGTGCATTCCGTCGTCTGGGAAGAAGCCCAGCTGATCAACGGGTTCGACCCCGACTACCACCGCCGCGACCTCGCCGACGCCATCGAGTCCGGCGCGTACCCCGAGTGGGATCTCGGTGTGCAGGTTTTCCCCGACAACCCCGAGCAGACCTTCGAGGGTATCGATCTCCTGGATCCCACCAAGATCGTTCCGGAGGAACTCGCGCCCGTGCAGGTCATCGGCACAATGGTGCTCAACGCGAATCCCACCAATTTCTTCGCCGAGACCGAGCAGGTTGCCTTCCATCCCGGCCATCTCGTGCCCGGCATCGACGTCACCGACGACCCGCTGCTGCAGGGCCGGCTCTTCTCCTATCTCGATACGCAGATCACCCGGCTCGGCGGTCCGAACTTCGCGCAGATTCCGATCAACCGCACCCACGCGCCCGTCAACGACATGCTGCGCGACGGCTTCCACCAGCACGCAGTGCACACCGGCGTGGCGCCGTACAAACCGAATTCGCTCGACGCCGGGTGCCCGTTCGCGGCCGGCGTGGAAGAGGGCGCGTTCATCGACTTCCCGGTGGAGCTGCCGCCGGCACAGAAGGAACGGGCGGCGTCGCGCACGTTCGACGACCACTTCTCGCAGGTCCGGCTGTTCTACATCAGCCTGTCGGAGGTCGAGAAGGCGCACGTCGCCGAGGCGTACACCTTCGAGCTCGGTAAGTGCTACGAGCAGGCCATCAAGGAACGCGGCCTGCAGGAACTGGCGAACATCGACCCCGATCTGTGTGCGACGGTCGCTGCCGGTCTCGGCCTGCCCGTCCCGGAGCCGACCATCCCGCTGTCCGATCCGACGCCGAGCCCGGCGCTGTCGCAGATCGGCTCGACGTGGCCGGTCGACGGAAGGATCGTCGGCATCGTCGCCGACGACAGCGTCGACGTCGGGGAGTTGCAGGCGGCGGTGCAGGCGCTGGACGCGGCGAAGGTGGTGCCCCTCGTCATCGCGCCACACGGCGGCATGCTCGGAGGAGCGGTGCCGATCTCGCGTACTTTCCTCACGGCCCGGTCGGTGGAGTTCGACGCCGTCGTCCTCGCGGCGGCTCCCACCGATCCGCGGGTCCGCCTCTTGGTCGACGAGGCCTTCCGGCATCACAAGGCGCTCGGTGCGTGGGGTGCCGGAACGGCCCTTCTCGCCGACAACACGGCGCCGGGTGTGGTGACGGCGGGAGACGCGAAGGCGGTGGTGGAACAGATGCTTCAGTTGCTCGGCGCACACCGAGCCTGGGAGCGTGGCACCGTGTGACGGAGTTCACCGGGACTTGGGGTTTCAAGTTCGGAAACCCCAAGTTATTCTTTCGTTACCTCTGGTCGCAGCTGATATTTCTCGCTGCGGCCAGTTGTTATTTACGGGCTTTTCACACTCCGGTGGTTGTCCGTGGATAGGCGATGTTCGTGTCGGTGAGGACGTTGAGGACGTACGGCATATTCGACGAGAAAGCGCGGTTGAGCGCCGGTCCGATCTCGCCTGGATCCGTCACCGTTTCACCGCCTGCACCGAGCGCCTTGTGATGCCGGAAGGCCTCGTCGACCAAGAGG
>NZ_JAUZMZ010000380.1:0-999 GCF_036327435.1 Rhodococcus chondri
TCGCGTCCGGGGCGCGGCCGCGGCCGCTGGGGAGCGGCGCGCTGACCCTGCGCACGCTCGACGACGCGCTGCTGCTGCGCGAGCGGCTCGCGTCCCGCCCGTCGGTGGCGGTCGTCGGCGCCGGCCCGCTGGGCATGGAGATCGCCTCGGCCGCGCTGCAGGCCGGATGCGCGGTCACCCTCGTCGCCGATACCGCACCGATGCGCCCCCAGTTCGGGTCGTACCTGTCGGAGGTGTTCACCACCGCGGCGATCGCCGCCGGCCTGAAGATCGTCTACGGCACCGCCACCGCCCTCGACACCACCACCGCTCCGGGCGCCGGCGCGGTGACGTTGGACGACGGCGCCCGCGTCGACGCCGAACTCGTCGTCGCGGCGATCGGCGATCTGCCCAACACCGAATGGCTCGCCGAGTCCGGGCTGCTCACCGACGGCCGCCTGGAGGCGGACTCGCGGGGCCGGGTCGCGCCGGGCATCGTCGCCGCCGGGGACGTCGCCGCGGTTCCGGTCCGCGGTCGTGTGCGGCGAATCCCGTTGTGGAACAGCGCTATCGAACAGGCCAGGGTGGCCGCCGTGGCCCTGCTGCGTGGCGATGCGGCTCCCGAGTTCGACGCCGATCCGTATTTCTGGACCGAGCAGTTCGGGCTGAGCCTCAAGGCGATCGGGCACCTGCCGGTCGCGGGCGCTCCCGAGTTCCTGGTCGGGGACGACCCGCACGGGCCGGCGCTGATGCACTGGCGGCACGAGGACGGTGCCGGGGTCGCGGTCGCGGTCGATCACCGCATCCCGATCCCCCGACTGCGGCGCGCCGCCGCGACCGGACAGGCACCCGCGACCCCGAAGTCGGCCGCGTAAAGTCCGTGTGGATGAATCCACCCCCGGTCCACCCGGCCGACCCCGACCTGGCCCGCCTCGCCTCGGTCAACCTCAACCTGCTGGTGCCGCTGCTGGCCCTGCTCGAGGAGGGATCGGTCACCCGCGCCGCGGCCCGGGTGGGCAT
>NZ_JAUZMZ010000381.1:0-970 GCF_036327435.1 Rhodococcus chondri
GCGAGTTCTTCGGCGACCACGGCATCGACGACCAGCGGGGTCAGCGCCTCGTACAGCCGATACCACCATCTCGGTTCCCGATCGTGTCCGGCCAGCAGATCGGCGACACGGGCCGGGCCGATCCGGTGCACATCGACGGACGCGAGCGCGGGGGCGTGCCGCGGTCCGCACAGTGCCGGCGGAACGAGACCGGGGACGACATCGGCCAGTGCGTCGGCGAGGTCGGCAGTGAGTCCGGGTAGCGCTGTCGCGCGATCGGGCAGCAGGTCGGGGCCGCCGTCCGCGGCGGGCAACCACGGATGCGTGCGTAGCTCCTCCAGCACCGCCTCCCGGATGCGCCGGTCGGTGTCGCTGCGGGCAAAGCCCGGGACCGGGACGAGTTCGAGACGCTGCTCGGCGGGCAGCGCCCGCACGAACTCGGCGTAGCCGCGGGCCACGTCTTCGACATGGGCTGCCGGCAACAACCGCCGCCGGTCGGGTTGCATCGGCACATCCGCGACGACGATCGCGGGCAGGGACAACTCCTCGTCGGATCGGGTCGGTGCGCGCAGCACCTCCTCGCGCACCGGGACGACCTCGCCGTCCACGACCGGCACCAGCCAGCGCGCCGACGGGCCGCGATGCTCCCACCAGCAGCGGCCGTCGATGCGTATTTCCCACAGCCCGGACCCGAGGAGTGTTTCGGTGCGGGTGATCGCGGTGCCGTCGACCCCGACGGTGGCCAGGGCCGGCAGTTCGAGCAGCAGATCGGGCGCTTCACGGCGGAATCCGTCGAGCAGTTCGGCGGTGTCGATGCCCGGCCGCAGGCCGAGAACCACCTCGGTGTCGCTGCCGGGAGCCGGAGCGGTGTCGCTGGGCCACACCAGTCGCAGCGTGGGCACCCCGGCGGTGGGAATTCGCAGGCCGAGTTCGGCGAGCAGCGATCGGGTGTCGTCGGCGGAGAACCGGACGGACCCGGTGCGGGAACGTA
>NZ_JAUZMZ010000382.1:0-944 GCF_036327435.1 Rhodococcus chondri
GAGGTTTTCTCAGTAAGTTGATCTTGCTGGGATGGGGTCGTACCGGATCACGAAGGGACGCAGGGCCCCTGGTAGGACTGGATTTGCGAAGATCGAATCCGAACCAGAGGGCCCCACGTGATCACCTATTCTGCCACGCTCGACGTTCCCCGACCGCTCGGCCAGTATCTGGCGCAACTGTTGCAGGTCGACCGCCGCGAACGAGGCACCCGCCGCGGCCGACGTGCACTGACCACGCTCTCTCACGCGGTGCTGGTACTGCGCTGGTTCCGGCACGGCACACCGGTCGCGGCCCTGGCACGCGATACCGGCATCTCGATCGCCACCTGCTACCGGTACCTCCACGAAGGCATCGACGTACTCGCCGCCCAGTCGCCGGAACTTCCCGACGTGCTGCGTGAACGCCTCGCCGCGGGCGCCACCCACGTCATCATCGACGGCACCCTGATCACCACCGACCGCGTCACCGACACCACCGTCAGCACCAAGGGCACCCCGATCCATCTGTGGTACTCCGGAAAACACCGCCGATTCGGCGCGAACATCCAGTTCATCGCCACCGCGGACGGGTTCCCCCTGTGGGTCTCCGACGCGGTGCCGGGCAGCACCCACGATCTGGCTGCCGCCCGCGACCACGGGATCACCGGAGCCCTGTACGCTGCCGCCGCCCAGGGCCTGGTCACCCTCGCGGACAAGGGGTATCAGGGTGTCGGTATCGGTATCCACACCCCGACGAAAGCCCCGGCCGACGGCAACGTCCTCGATGCCGACAGCCGCTGCCGGAATCAACTGCTGACCAGTCTGCGGTGCCTCGGTGAACGTGCCGCCGCGCTGCTCACCACCCGATGGCAAGCCCTCAACAGGATCACTCTGTGCCCCAAACGAATCGGCTCCATCACCCAAGCAGCGCTTGTCCTGACGCAATTCGAGCATGCAGGTCGCTA
>NZ_JAUZMZ010000383.1:0-914 GCF_036327435.1 Rhodococcus chondri
GTGCGCTTCCGCCCCGCCCGCCTCTGCGATCGCACACTTCAGCGAAGAATCCGATCCGTATCCGGAAAAACCGCCTGCCCCAACATTTCACGCATCTGATCGAGCGCGGCGGGATCGACCGAGCCGAAGTAGCGTTCGGTGACCTCGGCACTGCGCCGGGCCGCCACCGCGCACAGATCCCGTCCGGCGGCGGTGGCGACGATCAGCTTGTTTCGTCGATCGTTCGGATCGGGAGTGCGCGCAACGAGTTTCCGCTGCTCGAGTTCGTCGATGATCGCCACCAGCTGACTCGGATCGAGGCCCATGTCGGCCGCCACCTGGCGCTGGGGAACGCCGTCCGGCCTGTCGCACGCCAGGGACAACGCCGTATACGAGCGCGTGCGCAGTTCCAGAGGAGCCAGAGCCTCGTTGGTGGCCCGGACGACGAGCATGCCGGCGCGCGTAAGCAGATAACCCAGATCGCTTTCGATGCTGCGTTGATTCTCCATACCGACCCTTCCTGTCCTGACTCAGAGTAACAGTTCTCAATCATCGAGTTTTTCAATCATTTATGTTTATATCGTATTCGAGAGCGTGAACCGAACTCCGGAGGAAATCGTGGACCTGAGCAACAAAGTGGTTGTCATCACTGGTAGCGGGCAGGGACTCGGCCTCGCGTACGCCAAGGAATTGGCGCGCTGCGGTGCCGCAGTCGTGATCAACGACGTCAACCAGGCAACCGCCGACACGGCCGTCGCCGAGATCACCGGGGAGGGCGGACGCGCCGTGGCCGTCGTCGCACCGGTCGGCACCACCGAAACCGCACAGAAACTGGTCGCCGCTGCCGTCGAGAACTTCGGTCGCCTCGACGTCATGGTCACCAACGCCGGCATCCTGCGCGACAAGGTGCTGTGGAAGATGACGGACGACGATTT
>NZ_JAUZMZ010000384.1:0-908 GCF_036327435.1 Rhodococcus chondri
CTCACGGCCGGGTCGGGGGCTGCGGGGGGTCGAGGATCTCGCCGTCGATCACCGCCCCGGGCCGGGGTGGCCCGGTGGGGGCGGTCAGGTGGGGGCTCAGGCCGACGACGGTGTGGTCGACGACCTGCCCGTCGACCACCACGAGTCGTGCGCCGCGCACCCGGGTGCCGTGGCGACGGCGATGCCGGGCGGCGAGGGCCCGCACCGCGGGTCGCAGCAGCGCCCGGGTCGGCAGCAGCAGCAGCACGCCCAGCGCGGTGGTGAGCAGACCGGGCAGCAGCACCAGCGCGGCGCCGACACCGATCAGGAGGACGTCGGTGACCATCCTGCCGGCCACGGCGTCGACGGAGGCGGCGGAACCGAACGTGCCGCCGCGCAGTTTCCCGAGTCCGTCGAGGGCGCGCCGACCCTGCGCGCCGAGGACCGCGTATCCGGCGATGCTGACGGCCAGAAACAGCACGATGGTGGCCGCGGCGCCGAGCACCGACCCGAGCCAGGCGAGCACGGCGATCTCGGCGACGACGTAGGCGGCGAACAACAACAGGTACATGACGGTCCTTCCGTGCGCGGCGCGGAACCCGGGGAGGAACCCGCGCCGGAGGGTTGTCTGTGCAACGAACGGCGCGCCGGTTTTGCTCCCGGACTCGCGGCGGCGGCGCCCGTGATCGAATGACCGGCGTGGATGCGGGCGACTGGGCGGTGCTGCTGACCGCGGCGACGGCGGCGGGCTGGGTCGACGCGGTGGTCGGCGGGGGCGGACTGATCCTGCTGCCGGCGCTGTTCCTCGTCGCGCCGGGGCTGACCCCGCAGGCGGCGCTGGCCACCAACAAGCTCACCGCGATCTGGGGTACCGGCGCGGCGGTGCTCACCTTCGCCCGGCGTATCCCGCTGCGGTGGTCGGTGCTGGC
>NZ_JAUZMZ010000385.1:0-885 GCF_036327435.1 Rhodococcus chondri
GGTCGAGAAGCAGTTCCGCGGTGGCGTGCGCGCGGATCGTCGCATCGGTCTCCCGCTCCGGCAGCAGCGCCCAGCGTCCGCTCACCGTAGGCGGGCCGGTGCGTGTGGGCAGGAGCGGCCGGGGTGCCCGGTACATGCGTGCGCGGGGTGCCCGGCGCGGGGCGCGATGGGCGGGCGTCGCCCGGGAAGTGTCGCCGATGAGGGCGCGAAGGGGAGCCAGGGTGTCGCCGGCGATGTGCCCGCTCCACACCAGGTCCCACAACGCCGACGCGGTAGTGCTGTCCGTCGCCGACGACTCCAGTGCACACACCGCGTCGGTGAGCTGCCGGAAGAAGAACGCTCCGCCTCCGGCGAGCGCGTCCAGGATCGCGCGGTGGATGCCGGACATTTCGATCTCGGTGGGTGGCGCGAGGGTGAGGGGCGCGGCGTCCACCGGGTGCAGTGACACCCAGCCGTCCTTGCCCGAGATCGACCCCGCTCCCGACCACAGCACCTCACCGTTCGACATCAGCTCGTCGAGCAACGCGGGCGAGTAGTCGCGCACACGCGGCGCGAGAATCAGTGGTTCGAGTGCGCTCGCGGGCACCGGGACACCGGCGAGCTGCTCGGTCACCGCGGCGACACCGTCCAGGCCGTAGAGCGCAGTGCCGCCCGGGCCGTGCCCGAGATGGTGCCAGTCGGGCAGGAACCGGCCGAGGGTGGAGGTGCTGACGGGCTCGACATCGTGCCGGGCCGCCGCGAGCGACCGTCGCCGCAACCGGCGCAGCACCTCGGTGTCGCACCACTCGGAACCCGTCGCGTCGGGCCGGAATTCACCTTGGGTGATGCGCTTTTCGCCCACGAGCCGATGCAGAACCCCGTCCACGACTGCGGTACCCAGACCGA
>NZ_JAUZMZ010000386.1:0-865 GCF_036327435.1 Rhodococcus chondri
GCAGCAACTACTCGTCCGAGTCTGGCACCGAGGCCGCGCCGGAGCAGACGACCGGCGGATCGCTCGCCAGCGACGCCCAGCTCGCTGCGCTTCGCGAGAAGCTGTCCGGCAACGCCTGACACATAAGCGCGTACGGCAGGCCCCGCACCGAACCGGTGCGGGGCCTGCCGCGTGTTCGGGGTCGGACGTGGGACGTGCCGCCCACGCGGCGACGGACTTCCCACCCCGACAACACAGTGCACAGACGACAGTGCGCAGAGAACAGCGGCCTTCTCCCGTGGGGGAGAAGGCCGCTGTCGGGCGTGGGTCCGGTCGGTTCGATGGTCCGATGTGCGAGTCTGCCTGCGCCTCGGGGCGCGATACCGGGGACGGGGAGCGTCAGCCCACCGCGGGGGTCGCCCACTGCGTCGGCAGCGACGCCGCGCGCTTGCGGATCGCGGCCTGGCTGTGCCGGGCGGTGCTGAGCAACATGGAGAACCAGTTCCGCCGGTGCTCGGCGAGTGCGGCGGCCACCTCGGGAATGAGAATGCAGTGCACGCCGTTTTCCACGCCGAGGCGATGCCGACCGGTTGATGTGGGAGAGGGTCGCATGGCCTGCCTTCGCGAATGGACGGGGATATCCGTGGTCGGACGCTTCGTGACGACAATATCCGACGCGCAGACGCCTCCCTCGCATTTGTCCCAGGTGAGAGGGTGTGTTTCCCTCTCGGGCACCGGTCGCGACCGCACCGTGACCGACCTGTGATCGCGATGTGACTGCGGCGGGCCGGATTTCGGTGCGCCGCCCGGGAGTGCGAGACTGGGCGGCGTGCTGAGAATGGGGTTGACCGGAGGTATCGGCGCGGGGAAGTCCACCGCTGCGAGG
>NZ_JAUZMZ010000387.1:0-818 GCF_036327435.1 Rhodococcus chondri
GTCGACGACCGCATTCGGGTTGTCGGCGGTCAGTGCGCGGCCGAGCTCCTCGAGGTCGGACAGGCCGATGACCCAGTCGCCGTCGCCGGAACCGTCGATGACGACGACCCGGGTCACGTCGGGGAGTTCGCTGCGGTGCTGCGTGAGCTTCTCGATCTGCGCGCTGTCCTCGGCGATGACGATCTTGCTGCCCGAGTTCGACACGATGAAGGCGACGTCGGGTGCGTTCGTGGTGGGGTACACCGTCGTCGTCGCGGCACCCGCGCACATGACCGCGAGATCGGCGAGCACCCACTCGAAGCGGGTGGACGATGCGAGAGCCACCCGATCCTCGGATCGGACCCCGAGGGAGATCAGGCCGGCCGCGAGCAGCCGTACCCGGTCGCCGGTCTGCTCCCAGGTGGCGCTCGCCCACCCGTCTTTCCCGTCGGGGTAGCGGTACGCCTCCGCGTCCGGTGTGGCGGTCACCCGGTCGATGAACATCCGTGCGACCGACGGCGCCCGGTTCTCGATCTTGGCAAGGTCGACGGTCTCGTCGGAGGAGCGCAAGGGAGTCGTCATGGAGCCAGTCTATGAAGGTCTGTTGCCTCGGAAGGGGCTTTCGGGCTCGGCGGATTGTCCGGATCGGCAGGCCATCGCCGCCTGTACTTATTAAGCTGTCGCTTATATAGTGAGATCGTGCATGGTTTCGAAGTGCTCGCCGATCCGGTTCGGCGACGGGTTCTCGAGTTGCTCGCCGTGGGCGCCCACGCTGCCGGCGAAATCGGCGCCGCGATCGGCGCGGAATTCGGCATCTCCCAGCCCGCGGTGTCGCAACA
>NZ_JAUZMZ010000388.1:0-811 GCF_036327435.1 Rhodococcus chondri
GTTCTCGCCGAGGCCGAGAGCGACGAGGATCAGATCCGGATTCTCATGAACCTGCTCGAGATGAGCGGCGTCGAGATCCCGGGCGGCATCATCGAGCATCAGCGCACGTCGTGGCTCGACAACCGGGCGATTCAGACTGCGGAACTTGCGCCCTACGGCGGAGACGTCGTGCTGTACATGGCGGACAAGTACCACGACGACGCGATCGATCTCGAGCCGGCGTTCGGAACCCGGCAGCCCGACGGTGGCTGGGGAGACGTCGTCGCGAAGTTGGAGATCGTTCGAGTCGGTGGCGATCACCTGCAGATTGTCGACGAGCCGTACATCGCGAAGGTGGGGGCCGACCTGACCGGCAAGCTGGCCGCCATCGAAGCCTCGAGGAGCTGAACAAGTAGTGACCACCACGGCAGAAAAGCTTGCGGAGCTGCGCCAGAAACTGGAGATCGCACAGGAACCCGCGGGTGACATTGCTATCGCCAAGCGCGCCAAGAAGGGGATCCCGAGTGCGCGCGAGCGCATCGACATGCTGCTCGACAGGGGCAGTTTCGTCGAGATCGGCGCCCTGATGAAGACCCCGGGACGCGACGACGCCTTCTACGGCGACGCGGTCGTCGTCGGCCACGGCACGGTCGACGGTCGTCCGGTCGCGGTGTTCTCCCACGACCAGACGGTTCTCGGCGGCAGCGTCGGTGAGATGTTCGGCCGCAAGGTTTCTGCCGTTCTCGAGCACGCGTTGAAGATCGGCTGCCCCGTCGTGGGCATCAACGACTCCGGCGGAGCTCGCGTCCAGGACGCCGTCACGTCGCTCGCC
>NZ_JAUZMZ010000389.1:0-753 GCF_036327435.1 Rhodococcus chondri
CACCTTCCTCGACGTCACCGCGTCGAGGAAGGTGAGCTCGTCGGCGCCCTGCGCGTCGTACAGGGCGGCCAGCTCGACCGGGTCACCTGCATCGCGCAGGTTCTCGAAGTTGACACCCTTGACGACGCGTCCTGCGTCGACGTCGAGGCACGGGATCACCCGTACGGCAAGGGTCATGAGCTGTCTCCTTCGAAGCGGGCATCCGTCTCGGATTGCCCTGTCGCAGATTGCACTATGTCGAGTATGTCTCCGTGAACGCCGGGCGCGGCGGCCAGCACGGACCCGGATCCGATCTTCCACCGCTCGCCGGCGAAATCGGTGGCGAGACCGCCGGCCGCCCGCACCAGCACGACACCGGCGGCGTTGTCCCACGGATGGTGCCCGAACACCACCGCGCCACCCAGCGAACCCGACGCGGTGTAGGCCAGGTCCACCCCGGTCGATCCGTGCATGCGCAGTCGCGCCACTCGGCGACTCAGCTCGGTGATGACCGCGAGCCGGCGCGCACCCGGGACACGGCCTCTGCTGTCGATGTCGAAGCTTCCGACGGCGATCATCACGTCCTCGAGGCGGGCGGGTGCGAGCCGTTCGGCGGGCTCCCCGTTATAGAGCAGCGGTCCGCCCTCGACCGCCGCGAACCGCTGGCCCGTCAGCGGCAGCCACGTCAGCCCGATCACCGGAACTCCGTCCTGCACGAGCGCCAGCAGGATTCCGGCCATGGGCAGACCCGCGGAGTAATTGATGGTGCCGGCG
>NZ_JAUZMZ010000038.1:0-35055 GCF_036327435.1 Rhodococcus chondri
GACCGGGGCGCGGATCACCAATACGCTGCTCAACAACCTGCGCACGCACGACAAGCAGTTCGGTGTCGAGACGATGTGTGTCGGTGGTGGTCAGGGTATGGCGATGGTCCTCGAACGACTCAGCTGATCGACGAGGGTGGGCCGAGCGTATGCACGGCCCACCCCGACGTCAGTCGTCCGAGTCGCCGGTCCCGTCCCAGCCCCTGCGGACGATTTTCCCGGTTGCGTTTCGAGGAAGCAGATCCCGGGTGAGACGCCACTGCGTGGGCACTTTGAAATAGGCAAGGCGCTCCGCTACGAACCGCGTCAGATCCTCCTTGGTCACCGTCGAATCGGCGACAACCACGACAACGGCGAGGACTTCCTGTCCCCAGTCGGGGTGCGGAACTCCGGTGACGAGGCATTCGCGTACCGCCGGGTGCTCCGACAGGGTCCGTTCGACCTCCGACGGGTAGATGTTCTCCCCGTTCTGCTGGATCAGATCTGCACGTCTGCCGAGCAAGCGGAGCCGCCCGTTCTCGACGACGCCGTAGTCGCCGGTGCGTAGCCACCGGTCCGGGGCGATCGTCTTCGCGGTCGCCTCTTCGTCGTCCCAGTATCCGAGCATGACGAACGGGCTGCGGACGCACACCTCGCCGGCATGTTCGTCCGGTAGCCAGCCACCCTCGGGATCGCGGATCTCGAGGCTCACCGTGATGATCGGTTGGCCGACAGTGCCCGGATATCGTTCGAGTTCGAGTGCGCTGGCCACGGCGATCGAGGTACTGCACTCGGTGATGGCGTAGCTGTCGACCACCGTGTGCTGTCCGAACGGCAACTTCTCACGCAGGCGGGCCTTGAACTCCGGTGTCGACGGCTCCGACGACATCGTGAACCGCGTCAAGGACGTCAGGTCGAACCGGTCGATATCCTCGACCTCGAGCATCCGGGCGGCCATCGACGGCACGGCGTTCCAGTGCGTGACCTGCTCGCCCTCGATGAGTTCGAGAACCCGCCGTACGTCGAACCATCCCTGGTTCATCACCACGGTGCTGCCCGTGGCGAGCCGAGGCACGATCGTGTTGTGAAGACTGGTGATGTGGAACAGCGGCGAGGTCAGAAGGTGGCGGGCCTCGGAAGGTGTGGTGCGGTCGTACACTTCGCCGGTCCACGCAGCAGCGATGGCGTCGCTGTAACGGTGATAATCGACCACCGCCAACAGGTTTCGCTGAGAGTGCAACGCACCCTTCGGGTAGCCACTGGTTCCAGACGTGTAGAGGAGAACGGCCGGGTCGTCTTCGTCGATCCGCGGAGGCGGCGGTTGCGCGCCGTCGAACTCGGCGATCAACCGGGGGAGGTCTTCCTCGACGGTCAGCACGATCGTGCCGGTCCGGTCGAGATCGGCGACGGCGTCGAGGCGCGGACCGTCGACGAACACGACGCGTGGACGGGAATGACCGATCCCGAACTCCAACTCGGGTTGCACCCACCACGCATTGAGGCCGACGGTGATCGCGCCCAGCGCTTGCGTGGCCCAGAACGCGGTAACCCACTCGGGCCGGTTCGCCGACAGGATCGCCACCCGGTCCCCGGGCGAGACTCCGTACCGCTCGCGCAGGGCGGTGGCGAGCGCGTAGGACTCTCGCGCGTGCTCGGCGAAGGTGATGCGCCGATCGGCCGTGACGAGGTACTCGCGATCGCCCCAGGCCAGTGACTGTGACAGCAGGTCGGCGACCGCCCGATCGCGGTTGCGCATCACCGGCATCTCGGTGCCCAGCACGTCGGCCATCACGATTTCGAACTGGGCGCCCCGGCCGGTCAATCGCGAGATGAGCTGCTCCAGGTACGGATACGGATCCGGCGGTACCGTCATCGGAAATCCCCCGCGGACGGCGCGCCGAAAGTCGCCGGTGGTGTAGCACATCGCACGGCGTTCCCCCTGTCGGCTGTATGCGGCTGCATACACACTCGGCTGTATACGGACAGCAACGATCTCACGGTCGCGGCCGGGGAGCCCGGATGTACCGGTGAGTGGGACGGTCGAGGGGGCGTCATTTTAGCGCGCGGCTCTCTCCAGGGCAATTGCGGTTGGAGTCGACGTCCACCCGATCCGGGGCGTCGTGCCCGATGCGGTAGCCGCCGCCGGCCTTCCGGGAGCAGGTCTCGTCGAGTGGTCTCACCGAGTGGGACTGTCGCGTCGGCGGTGATATTGCGCACCTACGGTGATCCGGTACGGCCCTACCAGGGCAGATGCCGGCGCCAACCGCCGCGCAGCGACCGGGACGCAGCGTCCCGGCACCACCACTTCCCGAAAGGACGGATGACCGTGAGCCTGGACTCTTCCGGAGACACCGACATCCGCGAGATCGTCGTCGGTTCCGCGCCCACTCGTTACGCCCGCGGCTGGCACTGCCTCGGGTTGTTAAAGACCTTCAAGGACGGAAACCCGCATTCCGTCCACGCTTTCGGCACCAAGCTCGTCGTCTGGGCCGACAGCAACGGAGACCTGAAGGTCCTCGACGCGTACTGCCGTCACATGGGCGGCGACCTGAGTCAGGGCACGGTCAAGGGAGACCAGATCGCGTGCCCGTTCCACGACTGGCGGTGGGGTGGCAACGGTCGTTGCACGAATATTCCCTACGCCCGGCGGGTGCCTCCTATCGCGAAGACCCGCGCGTGGCACACGCTCGACCAGGACGGCCTGTTCTTCGTCTGGCATGACCCCGAAGGCAACCCTCCTCCGGCGGACGTGACGATCCCTCGCCTCGAAGGCGCGGAGAGCGACGACTGGACCGATTGGGTCTGGTACACGACCGAGGTCGACACCAATTGCCGCGAGATCATCGACAACATCGTCGATATGGCGCACTTCTTCTACGTGCATTACTCGTTCCCCGTCTTTTTCAAGAACGTTTTCGAAGGTCATGTCGCGAGCCAGTTCATGCGCGGCCAGGCTCGCCCGGATATGCGGCCGAACACGGAGGGGCAGCCCGCCATGCTGGGCAGCAGTTCCGAGGCCAGCTATTTCGGTCCGTCCTTCATGATCGACGATCTGGTGTACAAGTACGAGGGTTACGACATCGAATCCGTCCTCATCAACTGCCACTACCCGGTCGATGCGAACAAGTTCGTGCTGATGTACGGGATGATGGTCAAGAAGTCCGATCGCCTCCAGGGCGACGCGGCACTCCAGACGGCCAAGCAGTTCGGCACCTTCATCGCCAAGGGCTTCGAGCAGGACATCGAGATCTGGCGTAACAAGACTCGCATCGAGAACCCACTCCTGTGCGACGAGGACGGGCCGGTCTACCAGCTGCGGCGCTGGTACGAGCAGTTCTACGTCGACGTCGCCGACGTGGCGCCGGAGATGACCGACCGGTTCGAGTTCGAGATGGACACGACCCGTCCGGTGGCCGCTTGGATGAAGGAAGTCGAAGCGAACCTCGCCGCCAAGAAGGCTACCGAGGAGCAGGCTTCCGGCGGGCAGACCGGCGAGAAGAAGGCGGACGAGGATGCAGCCTCTCCGGTGCAGTGAGTGCCAGGCGCAGGTGCTGGTGCAGAAGAACAGCTGGGAACACACGTCGGTCCAGTGGAACAGTGAGGCCCGCCGGCGGTGCTTCGAGTTGGGCGCCGACGAGGGACGGCAGGGGCGCCACGGTGCACCGTCCCCCACGTGCCCGTCACTTCTGGCCGACATCACCCGCGCCGCGACCGAGGGACTGCTCGACGTTCTCGACGACGCGCCCGTCCCTTCTCCGATAATCCCATAGTCGGATCTCTCGGCCCGGCGACACCGAACCGGATGTCGCCGGGCCGTGTGGATCACCAAGCTCGCCTTGCAAGGCAACATATCTCGGAGGATCAAGATGAACGATTCCATTCGGATCGACCGCGACCGGTACGGCCCGTGGGCGGTGATCGCGGGTGGTTCGGAAGGTGTCGGTGCCGCGTTTGCCGACGAACTCGGCCGCGCCGGTTTCGATCTCGTGCTGATCGCCCGCAAGCCGGGCCCGCTCGAGGAGACCGCGGCCAAGACGCGTGCCCACGGCGTGGAAGTACGCACCCTTGCACTCGACCTGCTCGCGGACAACGCGGTCGACGCGATCCGGGAGGCGACCGCGGATCTCGAGGTCGGGCTGTTCATCTTCAATGCCGGTGCCAACAGCTACGGTCACGAGTTCGTCACCGGCGACCTCACCGGGTTCCGCGGTGTGATCGATCTGAACGTGCACCGTCAGGTCGAGTTGTCCCAGCTGTTCGGGGCCCGGATGAAGGAAGCCGGTCGCGGTGGCATCATGCTGCTCGGCTCGTTGGCCGGTTACATGGGTGCGGAGCATCAGAGCATCTATGCTGCGTCGAAGGCGTTCAGCCGGGTCTTCGCGGAGAGCTTGTGGCTCGAGCTCGAACCGCACGGTGTGCATGTGCTCGAACTGATTCTGGGCGTGACCCGCACTCCCGCGATGGAGCGTGCCGGCCTGAACTTCGACATTCCCGGCATGCTGGTGTCCGAGCCGGAAGATGTCGCCCGTGAGGGGCTCGAACATCTGGCCGACGGTCCGGTGTGGGTCGCGGGCGGCAACCACGATGCGGCGGTGAAGCGCAGCGGTTTTCCGCGCGCCAAGATTGTGCGTGGTGCCGCGCAGGCCATGCGTGCCCTGATGAACCGCTGAGGTCGTGCGGCACGAATAGATGCTGTGCACGTGCAACGAGAACTGTGCCCGGTAGTTCGACGGACCTACCGGGCACAGTTCTGTTCGTCATCTCTGTTCGTCATCGCACCGTCCACCGACGGACGAGAGGCGCTCACGAATGAACGTGAACGCCTCTCGCCGGGAACGGACGTGAAAACGGGATCAGGTGAGCGTGCTCTCGTGGATTGTTCTGTCGAATTCGGGCAGGTCATCGCCGTCGAGCAGAGTTGTGGCAAGCGTCGGATCGGCGAGGTGCAACCGGCCGATGGCGATGAGGTCGAACTCGCCCTCGGAGAGCCGGCGTTCCAGCTCGGGGATATTGTTGCGGACCGGTGCCGACCCGCCGGTCCGACTCTCGCGCAGTGTCTTCGAGATGCCGACGCTGCCGACCGCCATGGATGCGGCGCCCGTCAGCTTCTTCGCCCAGCCTGCGAGCGAGAGGTCGCTGCCCTCGAATACGGGAACGTCGAAACGGCGGATACTCGCGTCGAACACGTCGACACCGGCGTCGGCGAGTGCGGACAGGATCACCCGCAGTTCGTCGGGTGTGCGCGCGATCTGCGCCTCGTAGTCCTGTTGCTTGTGCTGAGAGAAGCGGAAGAAGATCGGCGCGTCGTCACCGATTGCCGCACGGATCGCGGAGACGACCGCGCTCGGGAATCTGGTCCGGCGCTGCAGGTCGCCACCCCACTCGTCGTCGCGGCGGTTGGTGGAGTCCCAGAGGAAGGAGTCGAGCAGATAGCCGTGGCCTCCGTGCAGTGCGATGCCGTCGAAACCGACGTCCATGGCGTCACGGGCAGCACGCTCGTAAGCGGAGACGACGTCGGCGATGTCCTGCTCGGTCATCGGGGCGGTGACCGGTAGTGCCCGCTCGAGATAGCTGTCGGGGTACGAGGTGACACCGGGCTCACCCCACAGACCCGACGGACGCATCGGCGTCAGGGCCGGGTCGACGTCAGAGGTCATCGCGCCCCACAGCGGACCGACGTGCCAGAGCTGGGGCACGATCCGCCCGCCCTCCGCGTGCACCGCGTCCACGACACGCCGCCAGCCTTCGAGCGCGGCGTCACCGTGCATGTGGGGAACGCGGGGGTTGTCGACCGCGGTGGGATGGTCGATGGCGACACCTTCGGTGACGATGAGCGCGGTTCCGCCGGCCGCCCGGCGCCGGTAGTACTCGGCGACGTCTGCTCCGGGAACGCCGCCCGGGGAGAAGGACCGGGTCATCGGCGACATCACGATGCGGTTGCGCAGCTCGAGCGATCGCAGCGTCAGGGGGCGGAACAGGGGGGACAGGGTTCTGGTCATACGGTTTCGGCGCTTTCGTCGAGGAAGGGGCGGGGTGGCGGAGGGTCGAAGGACACGCCGATCTCGCTGCCCAGCTCGTGCAGGGCTTCGAGTTGCTCGCGGTAGTGGTCGGCGCTCGTGGCCGCGAAGGTCGCGCTGACGATCGTCGCGCCCGCGCGACGTCGGCGTTCGAGGTCGCGCAGCGTCGATTCGGGGGTGCCCAGCGGATCGAGGGGTCTTCCGGTGCTCAGCACGACCTCGAACCCTTCGGGAAGTGGAGCCTTCTGCAAGAGCGATTCGGTTTCGTCCAGAGTGAGGCCGAACGGTAGCCAGCCGTCGCCGAGCGTCACAGCGCGGCGCAGGGACCGGGCTGTGCGTCCGCCGATCCAGAAGGGCACCCGCTCCTGCACGGCGGACGGGGCGACGTGGACATCGGCGAAGTCGTAGTAGGTGCCGTGGAACTCCGGGCGGGTGGTGGACATACACACCCGAAGGGCGGCGAGCGCCTCGTCGGCGCGGGCGCCCCGGTCGGTGAAGGGCGCGCCGAGCAGTTCGAACTCCTCGCGGAGGCTGCCCACTCCGAGTCCCAGGACGAGCCGGCCGCCGCTGACGGTGTCCAGCGTGCCGTAGCGCTTGGCTATCTCGAGCGGATGGTGGTAGCCGAGCACGAGGACGCGGGTGTTCAAGCGGATGCGCGAGGTACGGGCGGCCAGATAGCCGAATGTGGCGAGTGGATCCCAGTAGATCCCGCCGCGCTCTTCGGCGACGTGTGCCGGCACCGCGACATGCTCGCTGCAGGTGACGTGGTGGTAGCCGAGCCGGTCGGCTGTTTCGGCGATGCGGGCGAGTTCGTCGATCCCGGCATCCTGTTCCCACGGGGCACGTACCGCCGGGTGACCGATGACGACCGGGGAGGTGATACCTATGTACATCCGGTCGGACCCCTCACAGCGAAGTCGGCGTGCCCTGCGCGCCGCCTGTCGCCGGCGGTGCAGGTGCGGACGGTGATCAGCACGTACCACTGTTCTACCGGTGCCCGACGGCCGCGGCTCGCGAATCTCCTACTGAGTGGGACCACGTGCGCGGGCGGGTCGCGCGGGCGGCCGGAAGGAAGCTACTTGTGTATCCCATCCCGGGAGGTAATACTTGTAGCGTTCCTCACAATAATTAATTTCAGTTCTCGCGTGGCGCTGTCGAAGGATTGAAGGAGAAGATGTCGATGTACGAGTCCGGATCTGCACAGTCGGGATCTTCCGTGTCGGAATCGACACAGTCGGACGGCGCCGCAAAGCGTGAGCTGCCCGCCTCGATGGTCGAACGCATGACGTTGATCCTCGATGCGTTCGACGGTGGCGCGTCACGTCTGACCCTGGAAGAGGTCGCGTGCCGCACAGGTCTGCCGCGTTCGACCGTCCACCGCATTCTCGACCAGATGGTGCGGCTCGACTGGGTCGACCACGCCTCGTTCGGCTACTGCCTCGGCCGCCGCGCGAAGTCTCTGAGCCACGGCGACAACGGGCACACCCGGATTCGCGAGGCGGCCGCCCACCTCCTCCACGAACTGCACCTGCAGACGGGCATGGTCGTGCACCTGGCCGTGCTCGACCGAGGTGACTGTGTCTATCTCGACAAACTCGGCGGGCAGCTCGCCGCGACCCTGACGTCCAGGGTCGGTGGCCGGGCACCGGCGTACACGACGGCATGCGGCAAGGCGATTCTTGCGGGGCTCGCACCCGAGCAGGTCGATTCGCTCTACGGTCCGCGTCTCGAGCGCCGGACGGACCGGACGATCGCCGACCTCTCGACACTGCACCAGGAACTCAACCGCATCCGGCAGCGCCGCGGCCTGGCGTTCGAGAACGGTGAGGCAATGGCCGGGATGGCCTGCGTCGGAGCTGCCGTGCGCAGCCCCGAAGGACCGATCGCCGGAATCTCGCTGTGCGGACCGGCACGGCCCGGTCACCTCGAGCGGGTCGCGCCGCTCGTCGCCGATGTCGCCCGCGACGTCTCGCGCACGCTGTACCCGGAACTGGGGGCGCCCCGCCGCGGCCGTCGGCCCGCCGACGCCCCCCAGCAGTCCTGGTCGCCCCATGCGATGGAGAGGCTTCTGGCGACCCAATCCGGTCGGTGGATGTAGCAGCCACGACAATCTCCCACGGCCGCCACCGATGTGGCAGCCGTGGGAGATTTGCCTTTTTCACGGCCACCTATCACCTTGCGGTGCTACAAGTTCGACCGTTTCCCATACTGAGCCGACGAACTGCGGTGCCCGGCCGACGAGGGCACGTACACCCCGGTTCGTCCCGGTGAACGGGAGTTCACGCGCACAGTGAGAGGCATCACTGGGAATCTCGATGTCATGACGACGGAACTGAGCTACGAGGACACCGCCAGGGAACTGTCGACCGAACGCGGTGTTCTTCGGTATCACGAAGCCGGTGAGGGCCGGCCGCTTCTGCTGCTGCACGGGTCCGGCCCCGGCGTGACCGGGTGGCGCAACTACCGCGGTGTCCTTGCCGATCTGGCCGAGCATTTCCGTTGCCTCGTCCTCGAATTCCCCGGTTTCGGTGTCAGCGATCCGTGCGAGGGTCACCCGATGATGATGGCTCGGCACGCGGTCGCCGACTTCCTCGACGGCCTCGATCTCCCTCAGGTCGACATCATCGGCAACTCGATGGGCGGCATCGTCGCAACGCAGTTCGCGATCGCCGACCCCGCCCGGGTACACAAGCTCGTCACCGTGGGTGGTGCGGGCCGCTCGGTGTTCGCCCCGTCGCCGGGCGAAGGCATCCGCCTGCTGATGGAGTTCACCGACGATCCGACGCGCGAGAAGCTCGTCCGCTGGCTGCGGTCGATGGTGTACGACCCCGCGCTCGTCACCGAGGAACTCATCGAGGAGCGCTGGGCGCTGGCCACCGAGCCGAAGACCCTCGAAATTGCCCGCCGGATGTACAGCAGCGCGGCCTTCGCGGCCGGCGCCCGCGCGGCGCTCGCATCGAACGAGACACCCTACTGGGCTCAGCTGGGCAAGGTCACCGCGCCGACGCTGCTCACCTGGGGTCGCGACGACCGCGTCAGCCCCGTCGACATGGCGATGCTGCCGATGCGCGAACTGAGCCGCGGCGAACTCCACGTATTCCCCAACTGCGGGCACTGGACGATGATCGAGGCTCGCGAAGCGTGGCTTGCCACAGTCCTGGCATTCCTGAATCGAAAGGACGCGTGAGCGACATGGCCGAAGCATTCGACCACATCGTCGATTTCCTCGTAGTGGGCAGCGGCGGCGGCGGTATGGCTGCCGGTATCGCCGCGGCCGACAAGGGTCTCGACACCCTGATCATCGACAAGGGTTCCAAATACGGCGGATCGACCGCGATCTCCGGTGGTGGCATCTGGATTCCCAACGCTCCCACGCTCAGGCGTAAGGGCGCGGTCGACACCCGCGCATCGATCCGCCGCTACCTCGACATCGTCACCGCGGGCCGCGTACCGGCGGATCGGCTCGACGCGTTCGTCGACCGCGGCCCCGAACTCATGGAACTGCTCGACAAGAGCCCGCACATGAAGATGTATTGGGTCAAGGGCTATTCCGACTACCACCCCGAGTACGAGGGCGGCAGTGTGCTCGGCCGGACCATCGAGTGCAAGCCGTTCGACACCCGCAAGCTGAAGCACAACGAGAAGTTCCAGCGCCCCAACAGCATGAAGGGCCCGCTGGGCCTGTGGGTCACGTCGAAGGACTACCACGACCTGGCCATGGTCAAGCGCACCTGGCGCGGGCGCCGTGCCTCCCTCGTGGCCGCGTGGCGGGTGGCTTCCAACGTGGTCCGCCGCCGGCACATGGCGACGGGTGGCCGGGCCCTCGTCGCTCGCATGCGCATGGTGCTCGAGGACTCGGGCGTGCCGCTGTGGCTGAAGACTTCGATGACCGATGTCATCGTCGATGGGGGAACCGTGGTCGGCATCGTCGCCGAGCGGGAGGGACGCACCGTCCGTATCGGCGCTCGCCGTGGAGTCCTGTTCGCGTGCGGCGGTTTCGACCACAACAACGAAATGCGTGCCGAGTACCTGCCCGAGCACGGCGTCGCGAACGCCAGCGCCGGTGCCCGCGAGAACACGGGCGACGGAATCCGCATCGGTCACAAGCTCGGCGCGGCACTGGACCTGATGGACGACGCCTGGTGGATGCCGTCGGTGTTCCACCCCATGGGTGCGGTGATTCCGCTGGTGTCCGAGCGGTCGATCCCTGCCTCGGTGATCGTCAACTCCGACGGCGAGCGGTTCACCAACGAATCGGCTCCGTACGTGAACTTCGTCCACGATCAGCTCGAGGGTGGCCACGTGCCGGCATGGTTCGTGATGGACACCAAGGCGAAGAACCGGTACCCGTTCGCGCAGGTCCTCCCGAACATGCCGTTCCCGCAAGGCTTCTACGACAGCGGTGTAGTGCATCGCGCCGACACCCTCGAGGAACTGGCCGGGAAGATCGGCGTGCCCGCCGCGAAACTGGCCGCCACGGTCGAGCGGTTCAACGGCTTCGCCCGCAAGGGCAAGGACGACGACTTCGGTCGTGGTGAGAGCGCATACGACCACTATTACGGCGACCCGACCATGACGAACCCGGTGCTCGACGAAATCGTCAAGGGGCCGTTCTACGCGATCCGCTGCGAAGCCGGCGACCTGGGTACCAAGGGCGGACTGGTGACCGACTCCGACGCGCGCGTGCTGCGTGAGGACGGCACGGCGATCGAAGGCCTGTATGCCACGGGCAACGCGTCCGCGTCGGTGATGGGCAACGACTACGCCGGTGCCGGGGCGACGATCGGGCCCGCGATGGTGTTCGGCTACATCGCCGCCCTCGATGCGGCGCGGCGCGATCCCGCAGACCTGTCGGGTGTTGCGGGAAGTTCCCGCTCAGCGGAAGCCGACCGCAGCATCGATGCCGTTTCCTGAGACCGTATGACCCACCGGAGGTCCATACGCAGCAAGTCCGCGAACAACACGGCCACGCAGAAGTCCGCCGACGCCGTCTTCGCCTGACACACGTGCCCAGGCGGTAGCCCGGGCATACCACACCAGAAAGCTGGAAGATCATGGGACAGATTCTCGACTCCCTCTCGCAGGTCGCAGACGAAATCCGCGCCGACGGCGCCGAAGGCGATACCCTCATGCGCCTGACGGACCGGAGCGCCAAGCACCTCCGGGACGCCGGTGTAATCCGGATGCTGCAGCCCACCGAGTTCGGCGGTCTCGAAGCCCATCCGCGCGAATTCGCCGAGACCGCTATGGGCATCGGAGCGATGGACGGTGCAACCGGCTGGGTCAGCGGCATCGTCGGCGTGCACCCGTGGGAGATGGCGTTCTTCGACCCCAAGGCGCAGGAAGAGGTGTGGGGTAACGATCCCGACACCTGGATCGCGTCGCCGTACGCACCGATGGGTGTCGCGACTCCCGTCGACGGTGGATACATCCTCAACGGCCGCTGGTCGTTCTCGTCGGGCACCGATCACTGCGACTGGGTGATGATCGGCGCAGCGATCGGGGACAAGGACGGCAACCGCCTCAACCCGCCGCAGAGCCTGCACGTGCTGCTGCCGCGTTCGGACTATCGAATCGACCAGGACAGCTGGAATGTCGTCGGTCTGCGCGGCACCGGTTCGAAGGATCTCATCGTCGAGAACGCGTTCCTGCCCGAATACCGGACGATCTCGGCCGAGCTGGTCATGAGCGGCAACGCCTGGCGCGAGGCCGGCCGCGACGAGACGCTCTACCGGTTCCCCTTCTCGTGCATCTTCCCGCTCGGCATCACCTCGTCGCTGATCGGCATCGCCGAGGGTGCGCTCAACAGCTACATCGAGACCCAGCGTGAGCGCGTCACGGTGACCGGCACCGCGATCAAGCAGGATCCGTACGTCCTCTCCGCTCTCGGCGACGCCGCCGCGGAGATCGCAGCCTCGCGTGCCGCGATCCTCGATACGGTGGACCGGTTCTGGGACATGACGGAAAAGGGCCAGGAGGTGTCGTTCGAGATGCGCGCCATCGGGCGCCGGACGCAGACCGCGGCGGCGTGGCGGGCCGTGCGTGCCGTCGACGAGATCTTCGCGCGTGCCGGCGGCGGTGCGTTGCAGCTGACCAATCCCCTGCAGCGTTTCTGGCGCGACGCGCACGCCGGACTGAGCCACGCCATCCACGTGCCCGGATCGATCTTCCACGCCGCGACTCTCACGCAGCTCGGCGTCGAACCGCAGGGTGCGATGCGCGGAATGATCTAGGTCCTTTCCGCTCGGCAAGCACCACTTCGCACAGCGCGAACCTCGACAAGTACGACCCTCGACCATGAACAAGGACGGATGGATATGACGGATATCCGGGCTCTGGGATACCTCAGGATTCAGACCAGGGACATCGCACGCTGGCGCGAGTTCGCCGTTGACGGACTGGGCCTCGCAGTGGGCACCGGACCGGAACCCGACGGTCTGTACCTGCGGGTCGACGAGCGGCGTGCCCGCCTGATCGTGCTACCCGGCGACACCGACAAGGCTCTCGCGATCGGCTGGGAAGTCCGCGACGAGTTCGCGCTGCAGCGCGTGCGCGAGGCGGTCGAGAAGGCCGGCATCGAGGTGACGGCCCTGTCCGCCGAGGAGGCGGCCTACCGCGATGCCGAGAAGGTCATCACCTTCACCGATCCGAGCGGTTCACCGGTCGAGGTCTTCTTCGGCGCGGTGCTCGATCACAGCCCATTGGTCACGCCCTTCGGGGGACGCTTCCACACCGGTGACGAGGGCTTCGGACACGTCGTGCTGCCCTCGGCGAAGTTCGATGCCGCGTACAGCTTCTACGCCGAGGTGCTCGGGTTCATGCCGCGCGGCTCGATCCGCGTCGGCGATCCCTCCGCACCGCCCCCGTACCCCCGGGTGCGTTTCCTCGGTGTCAACCGCCGGCACCACAGCCTCGCGCTGTGCCCCGCGCCCCCGGTCGCCGCTCCGGGTCTGGTGCACCTGATGATGGAGGTCGACACCCTCGACGCCGTTGGTCAGGCACTGGACCGGGTTGCGGCACTGGGATTCTCGATTTCCTCGACGCTGGGCCGGCACACGAACGACAAGATGATCTCGTTCTACGTGCGGGCACCGGGAGGCTGGGACATCGAGTTCGGCACCGAGGGCAAGCTCGTCGACGAAACGTATTACACCGCCGACGAGATCACGGCAGACAGCTACTGGGGCCACGACTGGTCCGGCTCCGAGCCGCTCGCCGCGTTCACCCCGCCGGCCGGCTGATTCAGGGCAGCGTTTCGATGGCCGCCGACGACGTTCTGGGCGCGGTCCGGGAGTTGCTGCCCGGCATCGCCGACCACGCCGCACGAGTCGACGAAACCCGCCGGGTTCCCGACGAGACGATCTCCGCTCTCGGCGCGGCCGGTGTGTTCCGGATGCTGCAACCGCGTCGCTACGGGGGCTTCGAGTCCGAACCCGTTCGGTTCTACGAGGTGGTCCGTGCGATCGCGGGAGCATGCGGATCCACAGGGTGGGTCACGTCGGTCCTCGGCGTCCACCCATGGCACCTGGCGCTGTTCGAAGACCGCGCGCAGGCGGAGGTGTGGGGCGCCGACGACGCGACGCTCGTGTCGTCGGCGTACGCACCCGTCGGTCGACTCGTGCCGGTCGACGGAGGCTACGAGCTGTCGGGACACTGGATGTTCTCTTCGGGCTGCGAGTACGCGTCGTGGGCGCTGCTCGGAGCGATCGTTATCGGTGCCGAGGGCCGTCCCACCGATTTCGTGACCGCTCTCGTTCCCCGCTCCGACTACACGATCCGCGACGTGTGGAATGTGGTCGGCATGCGGGGGACGAGCAGCAACGAGATCGTCGTCGACGGCACGTTCGTCCCCGAGTACCGGATCAAACGCAATTTCGAGACCGCGAATCTGCGGGGCGCGGGCCAGAAGGTCAACACCGGCCCGCTCTACCGCCTTCCGTTCGCGTCGCTGTTCGCCACGACGGTGGCCGCCCCGATCGTCGGTGTGGTCGAGGGGTGTTGCGAGCAGTACATGGCGGCAATGCGTGAGCGGGTGCGGCTCAGTCTCGGTGGTGGTCGCTTCGTCGACGACCCGTTCGCGCAGGTCGCCGTGGGGCGGGCGTCGTCGGAGATCGATGCGGCGATCCTCCAGCTGGACCGCAACATGCGAGAACTGTGGGACTGCGCGAAGGCCGGCCGCGAGATCCCGATGTCCTTGCGCCTGCGCACCCGACGCGATCAGGTCCGCGCGACCGAGCGTGCCGTCGA
Organism: Rhodococcus chondri; assembly: GCF_036327435.1. Classification (NCBI taxonomy): domain Bacteria; kingdom Bacillati; phylum Actinomycetota; class Actinomycetes; order Mycobacteriales; family Nocardiaceae; genus Rhodococcus; species Rhodococcus chondri. Next base: position 14,244 of record NZ_JAUZMZ010000038.1, read on the forward strand.
AGCGGTCGATCTGCTGTTCAAGACCGCCGGCGGCACGTCGCTGTTTCTCGGAAACGTCATCGAAAGAGCGTGGCGCGATGCCCATGCGGGCAGTGTGCACGTCGCCAACGAGCCCGAGCGGGCCCTGTCCCTGTACGGGAAGGGCGCGTTCGGGCTGTCGGTCGAGGACAACCTGGTCTGACCGGCACTCCGGTCCGACCGTCTGCCGTCGTACTCCGGGTATCTGAATTCCGAAAGGGTTTGTCACGCATGAATATTCCCACAATCCGGCCGGTCTCGGTCGATGAGATCGAGACCTGGGATTTCGAAGCCGACGTCGTAGTCGCGGGGTTCGGCATCGCCGGCGTTTCCGCCGCGATCGGGGCCGCGGAGAGCGGCGCGGACGTGCTGGTGCTCGAACGCACAGGCGGTGGCGGCGGAGCGGCCGCACTGTCCGGTGGAATCGTCTATCTCGGGGGTGGCACGCGGCTGCAGAAGGCGTGCGGATTCGACGACAGCCCCGAGAACATGAAGATCTTTCTGGCCGAGGCGCTCGGCCCGGGTGTCGACGAGTCCAAGCTCGACGAGTACTGCCGCGGCAGTGTCGCGCATTTCGAGTGGCTCGAAGCGTGCGGTGTCTCCTACAAGGAGAGCTTCTGGTCGCAGCCGGGCTGGGAGTGCCCCGCCGACGATTCGCTGATGTACAGCGGCGGCGAGAACGCTGCGCCGTTCAACGCGCTCGTCGAACCGGCTCCGCGGGGACATCTCGCGCGTGTACCGATGCCTCGCACCGGCGAGCAGGGCGCGGGTCACGTGCTCATGACGACGCTCATCGCCAAGGCCTCCACTCTGGGTGTGCGGGTCGAGACCGATGTGCGCGTGCAGCAGCTGGTCACCGACGGCTCCGGGCGGGTCGTCGGGATGGTGGCCACGCAGTTCGGCAAGACGGTCGCGGTGCGCGCCCGCGGCGGTGTCGTCTTGGCTACCGGTTCGTTCGCATACAACGACGAGATGATGCAGACGTACGCGCCGCGGCTCTACAAGCGTCCCGCCGCGACGGTCGAGGAGCACGACGGCCGCTCGATCCTGATGGCGCAGGCCCTCGGGGCGTCCCTGGCGCACATGGAGGCGACCGAGGTGGCGTTCTTCTGCGACCCGCAGCTCATCGCGCGTGGCATCCTCGTCAACGGGCGTGGCCAGCGGTACGTGCCGGAAGACACCTATCCCGGTCGGATCGGCCAGCTCACGATGTACCAGAACGACAACCAGGCGTACCTGATCATCGACGAAGAAGCGTACGAAGAAGGCATCGCGGCCCCGAGCTCGAGTCCGCAGCTGCGTCACGCTCCGACATGGGTGTGCGAGACCGTCGCCGAGCTGGAGGCCGAAATGGGCCTGCCGGAAGGCGCCTTGACGTCCACGGTCGACCTCTACAACCGGCATGCCGGCAAGGGTGAGGATCCTGTACTCGGCAAGAAGAGTGAATGGGTCAAGCCCATCGGATCTCCGATCGCGGCAATCGATCTGCGTGGCATGACGGGCGGCTTCACGCTGGGCGGACTGCGGACGACGGTGGACTCCGAGGTCCTGCACGTCGACGGAACCCCGATCCCGGGGTTGTACGCGGCCGGCCGGTGCACCTCCGGCCTGTCGGCGTGGGGCTACTGCAGCGGCATCTCGCTCGGCGACGGCAGCTTCTTCGGCCGCCGAGCGGGTACCCGCGCGGCGGGCTCCTGACCGGCCCGGCCCGGCCGGTAGCCCGGCCGGGTCAGCAGTCGAGGCCGAAAGCGCCGCGGTAGAAGACCATCGGCCGGTTGTCGTCGAGGCATTCCAGCTCGGCGACCCGGCCGATGACCACGTCGTGATCGCCTGCTGTGTGTACGTCGTGCACCTCGGCGTGCACACGCATCAGCACCCCCGGCAGGGCCGGGGTGCCCCACTTCGAGACCGTCCAATCGAGATCGTCGTACTTGGCGCCGCGGCTCGAGCCGAAGCGTGCGCAGAGGTCGGATTGGTTCTCGCCCAGAACGTTGATGCTGAACCATCCGGCGCGACGGATCCGCGGCCACGCCCGTCCCCGATGGTCGGCGCAGAACAGGATCAGCGGCGGCTCGAGGGACACCGACGCGAACGACTGGCATGCGAATCCCACCGGACCTTCGTCGTCGAGACCGGTCACCACCGTGACGCCGGTCGCGAACCGCCCCATGGCCAGCCGCATTTCGGCAGGGGCGGGCAGTTCGGCGTCATACACACGTTCCTGGGCCAGTGACTGGATCTGCATGCGGCTCACTCCGATTCGGTCCGGACGCCCCCGATCAGGCGACATCGACGATCCGAGCGTATGGGCGGAGCGCAGCACGCCACCCGCGGTTCTCGCTCAGTGGACGCGCAGGCGGGCAGTGACCGTCCGGAGGTCACACTCGGTGGACGATCCCACTGTTCGGATGTGGGATATCGGCGGAGAGTGTCCGGTGTCGCGCCCCTGATCCGGTGGAGGGTGGCTCGATGGGACAATGGTCCCCGTCGACTGTGGAGAGGGGATCGGACAGTGCCCAGGATCGGTGTGGCGCGGGACGGCGCCGAGCCGACGTCGGTGGAGCAGCGCGAGCGACATCTGCGCATCATCGATGCGGCCTCTCGGCTCGCCTCCGAACACGAACTCGCGCGGGTCCAGATGACCGAGGTCGCGAAACTGGCGGGCGTCGCCATCGGCACGCTCTATCGATACTTCCCCTCGAAGACACACCTGTTCGTCGGAGTGCTGCTGCACCGGCTCGAACTGTCCGCCGATCGCATCCCGGCACCCGGCGCCGACGTGTCTCCGCAGGACGCGATCTGCGCCGCGCTGATCGCCCTCACCAGGCAACTCGTGAGTCGTCCGAAGCTCGCCCTCGCGATGCTGGTTTCCAACAGCACGGCGACGGTGTCGGCGGTGCCGGACGCGCTCCGAGTGGACGAGCTGTTTCAACAGCTCATACTCCGCGTGGGCGGTATCACCGGCCCGACCGAACAGGATCGCGACGCAGTGCGTCTACTGGCGATGCTGTGGTTCGGTGTCATCACGGTGTATTTGAACAACCGGGCGACGCTCGAGGAGACCGAGGCGGACATTCGCCTCAGCTGCCGTCTGCTGCTGGTTCATATTTCTCAGACCTCGTCCTGACCGCGGCGCCGTCGTGGATGCGCCGGGAAACACCCAACCCTGCGGTACCGAACCAAGCGATTGCTTGGTAAGTTGCAGGCACGGTCCCACACCGGACCATCGATTCGATGCGGAGGCAGGATGGATCTCGGACTCGACGGCGCGGTCGTTCTGGTGACCGGCGGCGTGCGCGGTGTCGGCGCGGGTATCAGCAGGACATTCCTGCGAGCCGGAGCAACCGTGGTGACGTGTGCACGGAACGAACCCGATCGAGCTGTCGAAGCCGATGGTCGCACCGCAGAGTTCCTCGCTTGCGACGTGCGTGACGCGGAGCAGGTCCAGGACCTGGTGGAGACCATCGTTTCCCGGCACGGCCGCCTGGACGTCCTGGTCAACAATGCGGGCGGCTCGCCGTTCGCCCTCGCCGCAGACGCGAGCCCCAAGTTTCACGCGAAGATCGTCGAGCTCAATCTGCTCGCTCCGCTGCTCGTCGCGCAAGCGGCGAACGCGGTGATGCAGAGCCAGGACAGCGGAGGCTCGATCATCAACATCTCGAGCGTCAGTGGTTCCCGGCCGTCACCCGGAACCGCGGCCTACGGTGCCGCGAAGGCCGGAATCGACAGCCTGGGAGCATCTCTCGCTGTCGAGTGGGCACGCAAGGTACGAGTCAACACCGTCGTCGTCGGCATGGTCGATACCGAGCAGTCCCACTTGTTCTACGGCGACGACGAAGGGGTTGCGGCCGTCGGCGCGACCGTTCCGCTCGGCCGTCTGGCCACACCCGACGACATCGGCAATTGCGCCGCATTCCTGGCATCACCGCTGGCGGCATACGTCAGCGGATCCACCCTGACCGTCCACGGCGGCGGCGAACGCCCTGCCTACATGGCAGCGGCCCGAACGAAGGAGACAAAGTGAGTGGACTGTTGGACGGACGCGTCGTCATTGTTACGGGCGCGGGACGCGGCATCGGGCGTGCCCATGCGCTGGCCTTCGCCGCCGAAGGCGCCAAGGTCGTGGTCAACGACATCGGTGCGGGCATCGACGGATCGGCGACCGGTGAATCACCCGCCGAGCAGGTCGTCGAAGAAATCCGTTCTGCCGGTGGCGAAGCTGTCGTCAACGGCGACGACGTCGCCGACTGGGCCGGCGCCGAGAACCTCGTCAAGACCGCGCTCGACAACTTCGGGCGCCTCGACGTACTGGTCAACAACGCCGGGTTCCTGCGCGATCGCATGCTCGCCAACATGAGCGAAGAGGAGTGGGATGCGGTGATCCGCGTCCACCTCAAGGGGCACTTTGCGCCGATGCGTCACGCCATGGCCTACTGGCGGGCCGAATCGAAGGCAGGAAACCCTGTCGACGCCCGCATCATCAACACCAGCTCGGGCGCCGGGCTGATGGGCAGCATCGGCCAGGGCAACTACGCCGCGGCCAAGGCCGGTATCGCGGCGCTGACCATCCAGGCTGCCGCCGAATTCGGCCGCTACGGGGTGACGGTCAACGCGATCGCTCCCGCCGCCCGCACCCGCATGACCGTCGGTGCCGGCGGCGACATGGCCGAAACCATGAAGGCACCCGAAGAAGGATTCGACGCGATGGCGCCGGAGAACATCTCGCCGCTGGTCGTGTGGCTCGGCAGCGCCGAATCGAAGGGTGTGACCGGCCGCGTCTTCGAGGTCGAGGGCGGCATGGTGTCGGTCGCCGACGGCTGGCGGCACGGTGAAACCGTCGACAAGGGCGAGCGCTGGGATCCGAAGGAGCTCGGCCCGGTCGTCGAGAAGCTGATCGCGTCGTCCGAGGTGCCCACCCCCGTCTACGGGGCGTAAAACGCACCGTGCTTTGAACAGATCCGTGTCTTCCGAACTACCGCTGATCGGACGCATCCGGAAATGCGCGCCTGTCGCGTACGGGCGTGCCGCAGAGGTCCAGTCGAGCACTGCGTCGAGATCCTCGAGTTCCTCACGGATCTTTTTGCGCTCGGCCTTCGTCAACCGGCGGAACGGAAGATTGAGCACGGCCTCGGCGCAGAAGTCGGTGGTCTCGAGCAGGGCGGCAACAGCGGTGACGGCCTGAGATCGGTCGGCACTTTCGACGATGACATCGAGCACTTCGTGACGTCGCTCCAGCGCCCGCAACAGTGCCGCGGCGATCTCGCGGCGATCGAGGACCTGGTCGTGATTCGTGGTTGCCATCGTGTGACATCCCTTCTCGAGAGCAGTGAAAAACCGAGTCCGGTAAATCTCACCCCAGTATTACCGGTTCGCGGCCCGAGGGACCTGCGGCATCACTCACACGCGGCATCACTCGCACACTGCATCACTCACACACGACGACAGGGATGACGCGGTCGGTCCAGGATTGGTAGTTGTCGAAGTCGGGATACATCGCCACCAGCTTCGGCCAGTAGGCCGCGCGCTCCTGCTCCGTCGCCACGCGTGCGCGCATCGTGCGCACCCGCGACCGGATCTGCACCGTAACTTCCGGATTCGCCTCGATATTGCGGAACCACAGCGGATGCTTGGGCAGACCACCCTGTGACGCGACGAGGACGACCTTGTCGCCGTCCTCGAGGAACAGCAGGGGAGCGGTCCGCGGCTGCCCGGTCTTCCGGCCGACGGTGGTCACCAGGCACACGGGAATTCCCCACGGGAATGCGCTCCCCACGCGCCACTTGCCACCCAACCGGCCGCCGGTCGCACGATACAGAGCGACGTTCGCGCGTGATCCCCACTTGATGATCGACGACGTGGCCTTCGAGTCGAGCCCCTTCGGGGCAGCCGCGGACCCCACGTCAGATTCGCTCGATGATGGTGCCCGTAGCGAGGGCACCGCCGGCGCACATCGTGATCAGCGCGGTCGACGCGTCGCGTCGTTCGAGTTCGTGCAGCGCCGTGGTGATCAACCGCGAACCGGTGGAGCCGACGGGATGCCCCAGCGCGATGGCGCCACCGTTGACGTTGACCTTGTCCATGTCGGGGCCGTGCACCTGTGCCCACGACAGCAGCACCGACGCGAACGCTTCGTTGACCTCGAACAGATCGAGATCGCCGATGCTCATGCCGGACTTCTCGAGCACCTTGGAGGTGGCCTGCACCGGACCGTCGAGATGGAATTCCGGTTCGGCCCCGACGAGGGCCTGGGAAACGATGCGGGCGCGCGGCTTCAGCCCGAGTGCCTTCGCCTTCGCCTCGTCCATGATCAGCACCGCCGCCGCGCCGTCGGAAATCTGTGAGGACGTGCCGGCGGTGTGGATACCGCCCTCGAATACCGGCTTCAGCTTCGCCAGCGACTCGGGCGACGTGTCGCGCAGACCCTGGTCGCGGGTGACCGTCTGCTTCTCGCCGGTGGGATTGCCGGCCTTGTCGACCACCGGAGCCACGACATGCAGCACTTCGCGCGCGTAACGAGCCTCGTCCCATGCCTGCTTCGCCAGTGCCTGCGACCGGACGCCGAGCGCGTCGACATCGTCGCGCGTGATGCCGCGGCGGCGAGCGATACGCTCGGCGGCCTCGAACTGATTGGGAAGGTCGATGTTCCACGACTCCGGACGGCGAGGTCCGGCCTGGTCGCCGACGTTCGCACCGAGCGGCACCTGCGTCATGGCCTCGACGCCGCAGGCGATGCCCGCGTCGATCGCTCCGGTGGCGATGAGACCGGCGATCAGGTGGTTGGCCTGTTGCGCGGAGCCGCACTGGCAGTCGACGGTGGTGGCGCCGACCTGCCACGGCAGTCCGGCGTGCAGCCATGCGGTGCGGGTGACGTTGTTGGACTGCGCGCCGGCCTGGGTGACGCAGCCGCCGATAACCTGTTCGATGAGGGCGGGGTCGATACCGGCCCGGTCGATCAGGCCGCTCTGGGCGGCGCCGAGGATCTCCGCAGCGTGCAGACCCGCGAGCCAGCCTCCGCGCTTTCCGATGGGGGTGCGTGCAGCCTCGACGATGACGGGTGTGCCCACAATGGGCTCCTTTCTCCGGGTGTCCTCGCAAAATAGAACAGGTTTCCACAGGTCGCAACACCACTCCCGATGAGCCGGACATGCAGATTGCTTGGCCTGGTGCCGGGCCTGTGTTTGAATATAAGTAGAACGTGTTACACATTGCCGTAGCGGTACCCGCCAGGGGCAGGAGAGATATCAGTGGCGCAGCCGAATATCCCCGAAGACATCGACTTCACCGATCCCGATCTGTACGCCGATCGGATGCCGTTCCAGGAGTTCGCCGAGCTGCGGAAGACCGCGCCGGTGTGGTGGAACAAGAAGTCCCCGGACGTCGGTGGATTCCACGACGACGGATTCTGGGTCGTCTCCCGGCACGAGGAGGTTCGAGAGATCTCCCGCCGGAGCGACGTGTTCTCCAACTGGGAGAACACCGCGATCCCACGTTTCAACGACGACATTCCGCGCGAGGCGATCGAACTGCAGCGACACGTCCTGCTCAACAAGGACGCGCCCGAGCACACCAAGCTCCGCAAGCTGGTGGCACGCGGTTTCACTCCCCGCGCCATCAATGGTCTGCGGGAAGAACTCGATTCGCGTGCCAGGAAGATCGTCGCCGAGGCGTGCCGGGCGGGGCAGGGCGACTTCGTCACGCAGATTGCCGCGGAGCTGCCGCTGCAGGCCATCGCCGATCTCATCGGTGTGCCGCAGGAGGATCGCGCGAAGATCTTCGAGTGGTCCAACCAGATGACCGGCTACGACGACCCCGACAACACCGCCGATCCCGCAGCCGCGTCGATGGAGGTGCTCGGCTACGCATATCAGATGGCTGCTGCGCGTAAGGAAAACCCTGCGGACGACATCGTCACCACATTGATCGAGGCCGACATCGACGGAGACGAACTCGCCCCCGAGGAGTTCGGATTCTTCTTCATCGTGCTCGCTGTCGCCGGAAACGAGACCACACGCAACGCGATCACGCACGGCATGGCGGCGTTCCTCGACAATCCCGAGCAGTGGGAGATCTTCAAGCGCGACCGGCCGAAGACCGCGGCAGACGAGATCATCCGCTGGGCCACGCCGGTTACCTCGTTCCAGCGCACGGCGATCGAAGATACCGAGCTGAACGGTCAGAAGATCCGGAAGGGCGACCGCGTCGTGATGCTGTACGCGTCGGCGAACAACGACGAAGAGGTCTTCGAGAAGCCGCGCGAGTTCAATATTCTCCGTGACCCGAATCCGCATCTCGCGTTCGGCGGAACGGGCGCGCACTACTGCCTCGGCGCGAACCTCGCCCGCATGGAGATCGATCTGATCTTCAACGCGATCGCCGACCATATTCCCGACATCACGAAGATCGGTGACCCGCAGCGGTTGCGATCGGGCTGGCTCAACGGGATCAAGGAATTCGAGGTGGACTACAAGACGTCGGGTGGTTGCCCGGTTCAGCACTGACCACGGTCGTCTCCGGACACGGACGAGAGCCCCGCGATCACGTCGATGCGGTGATCGCGGGGAACGTCCAGCGCCCGTCCAGAATCTCCGCACGGGGACGGTACAGGCGCACGAGGTAGTTCCAGCCCTCGATCACCGGAATGCAGTTGTCGCGCGACGGATCTGCGCAGCCACCGAAACGGACGGTGATCGAGCCGTCCGCGTTCGGCACGCCGGTGATGTTGTTGACGGTGTATGCGTTGTTCTCGTTCGGTTCGAAGAACCCTGCCGCGTTGTATACCGAGATCGACCAGAAACCGTCGACGGGCACATCACGCACCGTCAGCTCGTATTCGCCGACCGGAAGGCCGGGTTCGACCCCCACATACACGGCCTCCTCGGTCGGTAGACCACCCCAGCCTGCCGCGGTGCCGATCAGGTGGCGGACCGGATCGACGTGATCTCTCGCGCCGAACATCCGCTCGAAACCGGTCAGGCCCCGCGCCAGCGCGAGGAGCGCATCGCGGGTCTCGTCCATGCTCTTCCGGTCGTAGTCGGGTGAGACGAAAGGAGTCGACGATTCCGCTGTGAGACCGAAGCGGTCCTGAAGCGCGACGACCTCCCGCACATCATCGGCATCGGTGGGATCGACCAGGATTCGCACTGCCACCGCGAGGTATGGCGTCCGGAACTCGTCCCGGGTCAATCGGTACTCTCCCGGATCGTGGAAGATCCGTTCGACATAGTGATCCTGGTCGACCACCATCGCCGAGACGTAGCGGTTCCCGGACTCGGGAACGGTGAGGACCGCACCGCCGGACACGTCGATGATCGCGAAACTGTACAGGGTATCGCGGTTCAGCCGGATCACTGTCTGGTGCTCGACCGACGCGGGCTCACGATTGTGCAGGAGCAGATTGACGCCCCCGGCGTCGCGCTGGAGATCGGCAAACATCCGATCTGTTTCCGCACGTGCGAAATTGTCGACATTCACCCGAATCGGCGCCATTCCGGCAGCGTACCTACGATGCTTTGCGGTTGTGGCCGGATCCGCCTCAGTCGTCTCTGTCGGGTCGTCCCAGTCGCCACAGGTCGTCGACGGTGTCGATGTCGCCGGCATCGGCGAGCGACGTGCACTCGAGCCTACGGACCCGCTGCTTGTTCCGGGTGAGGAACGACCGGGCGCCCTCGTCGCCGACGGCCTCTCGCGCCGCGCTGACCGCATCGGCGTGATCGAACACCACCGGATGACCCGGCCTGCCGTCGAACACCGGCAGCGTCACGGTCCCACGCTCGTGTGCACGGAGCACGGTGGACACGAGTTCTGCGGTGATGCCGGGGAAGTCGACGACGGTCAAGGCCACGGTGTCGTGGTCCGCGGCGGCGTCGACACCACATCGGAGGGAGGTCGACATCCCTTGCCGCCAATCCGGATTGACCACCGGGGTGATCCCGGGCGGGCACGCTGCGGTGACATCGTCGGCGTAGGCGCCGAGTACCACGACGATCTCGTCGCAACCACCCTCGACGAGGGCGGAGATCACGGTGTGCAGCAGGGGACGGCCCCGGTGGGGGAGCAGCGCTTTCGCGCGCCCACCCAGCCGTGAGCCGTCCCCTGCGGCGAGAACGATTCCGACGGTACTCATTCCCCGACTCTACGAGGCCGGTCGCTACGAGGCCGGCCGCACCGTCTTCATGGCCCGGTCCATCTCCCAGAACGCCCGCAGCGACGCGATCCTGCCTTCGTCGTCGACGCGGTAGACGAAGACTCCTTCGGCGTCGATCACGTTTCCGGCCATCGTGGTGCGGATGGTGCCGATGTTGACGCACTCGTCGCCGCACACCAGCACGTCGTCGACGAGGAACTCGAGTTTGTCGGTGTTGGCGATGGTCATGTCGTAGAAGGCCGCGATGGCCTCGCGACCGTGGTGCCCTTTGCCTTCCGGATCGAAGCCCGACGGGCCCACCGGGTCTTCGACGCACCCGTTCTCGGCGAAGAGCGCCAGCCAGTCGTCCTTGCGTTTGGCGCTCGCCGCCGCCTGCGAGGCGCGCGCTGCGATCCGTGCGGGATGCTCTTCGCTCACACCGGGTCCTTTCCGTGAATGTACTTGTCCGCGAAACGGTGCAACGATTCCTGTTTGGCTTCGAGTGGCGAGTCGAAGCCGTGGCCGTCGAAGATCCACGGCACCGTGATGATGTCGGTGACGCCGGCGTCGGCGAGCTCGGCGTAGCCGGACCTGCCGAAGCGGTCGACACAGACGGCCTGGATCTCGAACGGTGTCTCACCGCGACCGTATTCGTCGCGCAGAATCCGCAACCTGTCGATCACCCCGACCAAGTCGTCGAACTTGATCATGGCGGACGTCCAGCCGTCGCCGACCCGCGCGGCCCGGCGCAACGCGATGTCGGTGTGGCCACCGACGTAGAAGGGGACCGGCTCGCTCGGTGCCGGGCTCATCTGCATCCGATCGAAATCGAAGAACTCACCGTGATGCTCGACCATGCCGCCGCCGAGAACGAGCTTCAGTACGTCGATCATTTCGTCGACCCGTTTGCCGCGTCGGGCGTACGGAACACCGCACCACTCGAATTCTTCGGGGGCCCAGCCGATGCCCACACCGAGGCCGAACCGGTTGCCGGTCAGGTTGGCCACCGATCCGACCTGGCGGGCCAGCAGCACCGGATTGCGTGATCCCAGCTTCAGTACCTGCGTGTAGAACCGGATGGTCGACGTGGCCGCGCCCAGCGCGGCGGCTGCGATGAGCGGATCGACCCAGGGCGTGTCCGCCGTCCACATCCGCGACCCGTCGGGGGTGTACGGATAGTCGACGGTCTGTTGTTCCATGAAGAACAGCGAGTCGGGAAGTGCGATCGACGAGTAGCCGCATTCTTCGGCGGTGCGAGCGATGCCGGGCAATTGGTCGAGCGGTGTCATCGCGACACCGACGGTGAAATCCACCATGTCGCACTCCTAGTTCGAAGGACGATCGGAGGAGACAACCCACATCGAGAAGTACTGGGAGCCGCCACCGTACGCGTGACCGAGAGCCTTACGGGCGCCGTCGACCTGGTGCTCACCGGCCTTGCCCATCACCTGGATCGCGGCTTCCGCGAACCTGATCATGCCGGACGCGCCGATCGGGTTGGACGACAGGACGCCGCCCGACATGTTGACCGGCAACTGGCCGCCGATCGCGGTTTCACCCGCTTCGGTCAGCTTCCAGCCCGATCCTTCCGGCACGAACCCGAGGTTCTCGAGCCACATCGGCTCGAACCACGAGAACGGGACGTAGATTTCGGCACAGTCGATTTCGGTGAGCGGATCGGTGATCCCCGCCTGTTTCCACAGCGCGGCCGCGGCCATCCGCCCGGCCTCCGGGTTGACCTGGTCCCGCCCGGCGTAGGTGGTCGGTTCCGTGCGCATCGCGGTGGCATGGATCCACGCGACCGTGCGTCCCGCGGCCTCGGCCGAAGCGGCGCTGTCGGCGTCACCGAGCACCACCGCGCACGCGCCGTCCGACGAAGGACATGTCTCGTCGTAGCGGATCGGATCCCACAGCATCTGCGACGACTGCACTTTCTCGAGGGTGATGTCCGGCTGCTTGAGATGTGCGTACGGGTTCTTGGCGCCGTTGAGGCGGTCCTTGACCGCGACCATCGCACCGATGTGCTCGGGTGCCCCGGAGCGTCGGATGTAGGAGCGGACGTGTGGTGCGAAATAGCCGCCGGCACCCGCACCCACCGGCATCGTGAACGGTACGGGTGTGGACAGGGCCCACATCGCGTTGGACTCGGACTGCTTTTCCCAGGCCACCGCCAGCACGCGCCTGTGCACGCCGGCCTGCACGAGGCTCGCCGCGACGTTCGCCGTGGAGCCCCCGACCGAGCCCGCGGTGTGGACCCGCAACATCGGTTTGCCGGTCGCGCCGATTGCATCTGCCATCGACAACTCGGGCATCATCACGCCCTCGAACAGGTCGGGAGCTTTTCCGATGACGACGGCGTCGATGTCGTCCCAGCCCACCTGCGCGTCGAGCATGGCGCGGTCGACGGCTTCGCGCACCAGCCCCGACATCGACACGTCGTGCCGTTTGGCGACATAGTGGGTCTGCCCGGTACCCAGGACAGCTGCCGGTTGCTTCGCCATCAGTTACGTCCCTCCAGAACAGCTACCAGATTCTGTTGAAGCACATGTCCGCTCGTCGCATGAGCGAGGGCGCGGCCCGCGTTGCCGTCGAAGATGGCCTGCGCCGCATACCCGATGCGTTCGAGACCGGCGGAGAACATCGGGTTGCCGGCCAGCGGCCCACCCGACGGATTGACGACGGTGCCACCGTCGAGGCCGATCTCCTCGCGGAGGATCAGTTCCTGATGGGTGAACGGTGCGTGGAGTTCGGCGACGTCGAACGCGGTATCGCCGCCGGTGGCGGCCAGGGCCGCCGCCCGCGCGGACGGCGCCGCGGTCAGGTCGGCCGCCCCGAAGTTGGGGGAATCGATGCGATGCTCGATGCCGGTGATCCATGCGGGGTTCTCGCACAGCTCCCGTGCGCGATCGCCGGATGCGAGGACGATGGCGGCGGCGCCGTCGGTCACCGGCGCGCAGTCGTGGGCGCGCAGCGGATCGGCGATATAGGGACGTGAAAGCAGCTCGTCCACATCGACATCGACCCCGCCCGACAGCGGTGATCTCGGGTTGTTCTCGGCTGCGGCGCGGCTGCGTGCCGCGACCTCGGCCATGTCGCGGTCCGTCCACTTGCCGGCATCGAGACCGACGCGGGCCTGCATGCCCGCGAGCGACACCGCGTCGACACCGAGCGGAGCGACGAGGTAGGGATCGAGCTGAAGCGACAGGGTGCGGCGCAGGGTGCCCGCGGAGGACTTGCCGAACCCGTACACGAGCGCGGTGTCGACTTCACCGGTGATGAGCTTGACCCACGCCTCGTACAGTGCCCAGGCCGCATCCATTTCGACGTGGGATTCGTTGATCGGCGGTACCGCACCGATCGCGTCGATCGCGGAGATGAACGAGAAGGCCCGGCCGGCCAGGTAGTCGGACGAACCCGAGCACCAGAAACCGATGTCGGACTTGGTGATCCCCAGCTTGCCGTACAGCTCCTGGAAGCAGGGAACGAGCATTTCGACCCCGTTGGTGGTGCCGTGGGTTTCACGCACATGCGGAGCGTGCGCGAAGCCGACGACTGCAATGTCTGTCATTGTTCCGCAGCTCCTAGAGGTGATGTTTGAAGGTGTCGAAGTCGGCGTCCGGTTCGCCGGTGGGACGGAAGTACTCGATGTTGCGCAGCGTGTAGTCCCACTCCTCGCGCGGCCGCCATTTGGCTTCGACACGCATGCCCATGCGCACTTCCGACGCATCGCACTCGAGGATCAGGTGCAGGAACGGAATGTCGGCGCCGTCGAGCAGCACATACGCCGCGACGTACGGCGGCCTGATCTGCTGGCCGAGAAACGGCACGTTGACGATGCAGAAGGTTGTGACGATGCCCTTGTCGGGCAATTCGACGTGTTCCTTCGTGGGCAGCCCGTCGGTGGGGCTCGCGCCGCGCGGCGGGACATAGACCTTGCCGCCGGGACCGGTACGGCCGCCGACGATCTTGCCTTCTTTCAGTCCGCGCAGGTACCAGGATTCCTCGGGGGAGGCGCTGTGCGTGTAGTGCAGGTCGACCGGGGTCGTGATCATCGTGACGGGCTCGCCGGGCTCGGCGGCGGCCGGTGTACCGGCCTCGCCCGGTTCGAACGCGGCGATGTCGTGTATCCCGCCCGTTCGCTCCGCGGCCCACCGCACCCGGACCCGCATGCCGGTCCGGATGTCGTCGGACGACGAGACGTCCACGGCGTGCAAGAGAGACGAATCGGCGCCGTCGAGCCGGATCAGTGCCCACGCGAAGGGGCGGGCGAACGGCTGACCGGGCAGCGGTTCGGGATTCCAGGTCCAGCTCACGACGGTGCCGGTCTGTCCCACCTCGACGAAGTCGGTGAGCGGTTCGTGGGTGATCGCGTCGTACTCCGGGGGAGGGACGAGGACGCGGCCGTCGGACGCGCGGACGCCGACGATGCGACCGTCGCGCAGTCCGGTGACGAAGGCGCCGACGGTCGGTCCGGTGGATCGGGTGTAGTCGAACGTCAGGTTCAACGGGGCACTCAGCGGTGCTTCTGCAACCGTGCTCTTTCCCAGGCTCACGCTTTCGAGTAGAACAGGTTCTAATGTTGCTGGCAAGCGTAGCGTGTGAACAGCATCGCGCGGCGATTCACCCGACCCGAAAGGCGTGCAATGAAACTGGGACTGCAACTCGGATACTGGGGTGCGCAGCCGCCGGCGAATGCTCACGAACTCGTGACCGCCGCCGAGAAGGAAGGGTTCGACGCCGTCTTCGCGGCCGAGTCGTGGGGCTCGGACGCGTTCACCCCGCTCGCATGGTGGGGTTCGTCCACCGAACAGGTACGACTCGGCACCTCCGTCGTGCAGATCTCCGCCCGCACCCCGACCAGTTGTGCCATGCACGCGCTGACGCTCGACCATCTCTCCGGTGGCCGTCACATTCTCGGCCTGGGCGTGTCCGGGCCGCAGGTGGTCGAGGGCTGGTACGGACAGCCCTTTTCGAAACCGCTCGCGCGCACCCGCGAATACGTGTCGGTCATCCGGGACGTGCTGGCCCGCGACACGCCCGTGACGAATCCCGGCCCGCACTTCCCACTGCCTTACACGGGTCCCGGCGCCACCGGGCTCGGCAAGCCCCTCAAACCCATCACGCACCCCCTCCGCGCGGACATCCCGATCTGGCTCGGAGCCGAAGGGCCGAAGAACATCGCGCTCACCGCCGAGATCGCCGACGGCTGGCTCGCGATCTACTACTCGCCGCGGCTCGCGCCCATGTACAACGAGTGGCTCGACGAGGGCTTCGCGCGGCCCGGTGCCCGCCGTACCCGCGACGATTTCGATATCGCCGCGACCTGCCAGGTGGTCGTCACCGACGACCGGGCCGCCACCATCGCCGGGATGAAACCGGTCACCGCCCTGTACGTCGGTGGAATGGGCACACCGGAGCTGAACTTCCATGCGCAGGTCTACCGGCGCATGGGATACGGCGACGTGGTCGACGAGGTGACCGAGTTGTTCCGCTCCGGCCGCAAGGACGAAGCCGCCGAGGCGATCCCGGACGAGATGATCACCGAGACGATGATTGTCGGCGACCTCGGTGAGGTGCGCGAGGGAGTGCGGCGCTGGGAGGACGCCGGCGTGACGATGCTCCTCGTCAGCTGCCGCGACGCCGAACACGTCAAGCAACTTGCTGCCGCGGTGTTGCACTAGTCGCGCCGGCGTCGCGTAGGCCCCTGCGCTCTCAGGACGTATAGGCGGCCTTCAGCTTCCCCTTCACCAGTTTGCCGGTGGGGGTGCGGGGCAGTTCCGCGACGAAGTCCACCGACTTCGGGACCTTGAAGTGTGCGACGCGCTCGCGAACATAGGAGATCAGTTCCTGTGCGAGCTCCGGAGATTGCGTGGTTCCGGGCGACAATTGCACCACTGCCTTGACCTGCTCGCCCATTTCGGTGTCCGGAACACCGATGACGGCGACGTCGTCGACGGCGGGGTGCAGCGCGAGCACGTTCTCGACCTCCTGTGGGTAGATGTTGACCCCACCGGAGATGATCGTGAAGGACTTGCGGTCGGTCAGGTACAGGTAGCCGTCGTCGTCGAGGTAACCGAGGTCGCCGACCGTCGTCCAGGTGGGATGCTCGGGATGCTGTGCGGTCGAGGTCTTCTCGGGGTCGTTGTGATAGGTGAACGGAAGATGATCCGATTCGAAGTAGATGGTGCCCACTTCTCCGGCGGCCAGTACCGTGCCCTTGTCGTCGCAGATGTGTGCGGGACCGATGACGCTCTTGCCCACCGAGCCGGGATGGTCGAGCCACTCCTGACTGTTGATGAACGTGATGCCGTTGGCCTCGGTGGAGCTGTAGTACTCGTAGATCACCGGGCCGAGCCAGCCGATCATCGCGCGCTTGACGTCGGGTGGGCACGGTGCTGCGGCGTGGATGAGTACTCGCAGGCTGGACAGGTCGTACCGGGTTCGAATGTCGGTATCGAGCTTGAGCATCCGCACGAACATCGTCGGGACCATCTGCCCGGCGGTGATCGAGTACTGCTCGATGTGGCGCAGCGCGGTTTCGGGATCGAACTTCTCGGCCAGGACCACCGTTCCGCCGAGGGCATGGATTGCGCCGCCCCAGCGCAGGGGAGCGGCATGGTAGATCGGGGCGGGGGAGTAGTAGACGTCGGCGTCGCCGATCCCGAACATGTACTGCGCCACCATCACCAGAGCTTCACCCGGTTCGTCGACACGACGATCGGGTAGCGGAGGCTGAATGCCCTTGGGGAATCCGGTGGTGCCCGAGGAGTACAGCATGATCGCGCCGCACGGTTCGTCGTCGAGCCGCGGCCCGGCGCCCGCGAGCGCCTGCTCGTACGACTCGAATCCGGGCACCGGCCCGCCGTATGCAAGCCTGGCCGATCGGGCCCGGACCTTGTGCCCCACATCCTCGGCGAGACTGCCCAAGGTCGCCGAGACGATCAGAGCCTCGGCGCCGCTGTCCTCGACTATGTACGCCACCTCATCGGGGGTGAGGTGGCTGTTGACCGCGGTGATGTAGAGGCCGGATCGCAGTGCCGCCCAGAAGACTTCGAATGCTTCGACCTGGTTGTCGGTGAGAAGCGCGACGACGTCCCCGGTTCGAAGGCCCGCGTCGTGCAGAACACGGGCGAGCGCGGCCGAGCGATCGTCGAGTTGGCGGTACGTCAGGGTCCGGTCACTGTCGGCGAGGACGACGGCGAGCTTGTCGGGATGGGTCCGAGCGTGCACTCCGGGATACATTGGGCTCCTTTGCCTGATCGACCACAGCAGCTCTGTGCCGTGAGTCACAGTCGGCAATCTAGCAGAGCCGAGTGTCCGAGTGCGGCCCCGGCGCTGCGGCAGAATGCGCGGTCAGGCGCCGGTGAACTTCGGTGGGCGCTTCTCCGCGAAGGCCCGGGGGCCTTCCTTGGCGTCGGCGCTCTTGAACACGGCGGCGCCGAGTTCGGCATCGATCCGGAACGCCTCCTCCTCGTGCAGACCTTCGGAGTCGCGGATGGTCTTCAGGATCGCCTGCACCGCGACCGGACCGTTGTTCGCAATGGTCCCGGCGATGTCGAGGGCCTTGTCGAGGGCGGTGCCGTCGGGCACGACGTAGCCGATGAGGCCGATCTCCTTGGCCTCCGCGGCCTTGATATGGCGGCCGGTGAGCAGGATGTCGGCGGCGATCGTGTACGGGATCTGGCGGACGAGGCGCACCGCGGAGCCGCCGAGGGGAAACAGCCCCCACTTCGCCTCGGAAACACCGAATTTCGCGCTCTCACCCGCCACTCGAATGTCGGTGCCCTGGAGGATCTCGGTGCCGCCGGCGATCGCCGCGCCGAGCGGTTTGGTCAGGCGCCGGCCCTTGAGAAGGGCCGGAAGCCGCGACAGATCCCAGCCGCCGCCGTTATTCTTCCCGTCGCTGCGCTCGCCCTGGTTATTCTTCCCGTCGCTGCGCTCGCCCTGGTTGCTCTTCCCGTCGCTGCGCTCGCCCTGTTCGAACTTGTCACCCGGAGGTGCCGCATTCATTGCCTTGAGGTCGGCGCCGGCGCAGAACGCGCCACCGGCGCCGGTGAGGATCGCGACGCGGATCTCGGGATCGTTGTCGACGCGATCCCATGCCTCGGTCATGATCGCCATCATTTCGCCGGACAACGCGTTGCGCGCCTCGGGCCTGTTGAGGGTGACGATGAGAACGTGGCCGCGTTGCTCGACGAGGCAATGTGGAGCACGGGACGAAATGTCCGGATCGGCTGCGCCGGGGGCTTCGGTGGCAGACACTGGCAAGACTCCTCGCGGGTGTTGTGAACTGGATCTCATCCAAGGCTTGTCAGAAACGGTAACACGTTCTACTTTTGTGGCGTGGCCCTTAACATCGCAGACCTCGTTGAGCACGCAATCGACCTCGTTCCCGACCGCGTCGCGCTGGCCTCGGACGGACGTGAGGTCACCTACGCACGATTGGAGGAGCGAGCCAATCGACTTGCGCATTACCTGCTCGAACAGGGTGTGAAGCCCGGTGACAAGGTCGGCGTCTACTCGCGGAACACCATCGAGGCCGTCGAGGCGATGTTGGCGGTGTTCAAGATCCGGGCCGTCATGGTGAACGTCAACTACCGGTATGTCGAGAACGAGTTGCACTACTTGTTCGACAACTCCGACATAGTCGCACTCGTCCACGAGCGCCGTTATGCGGACAAGGTCGCCGAGGTCCTGCCCTCCACGCCGCTGATCGAGACCGTCGTGGTGGTGGAAGACGGCACCGATGCAGACTTCTCGTCGTACGGGGGAGTCGAATACGAGGCCGCGCTCGCGCAGAGCTCTGCCGAGCGCGACTTCGACGAGCGCAGCGCCGACGACATCTACATGCTGTACACTGGGGGCACCACAGGCCACCCGAAGGGCGTCATGTGGCGCCACGAAGACGTCTGGCGCGTGCTCGGCGGCGGCATCAACTTCATGACGGGCGAATGGGTCAAGGACGAGTGGGAGCTCGCGAGGCAGGGCGCCGAGAACCCCGGACTGGTGCGTTACCCGATTCCCCCGATGATCCACGGCGGTGCCCAGTGGGCACTGTTCCAGTCGCTGTTCAGTGGCGGCAAGGTCATCATGCATCCCGAGTTCTCCGGCCACGAGGTATGGCGGATCATCGACGACCACAAGGTCAACGTCATTTTCATCACCGGCGACGCCATGGGACGGCCCATGCTCGACGCGCTCGAAGAGGGAAACCCGAATACCGGCAAGCCCTATGACCTTTCGACGCTGTTCGCGATGGCTTCCAGCGCGGCGCTGTTCTCGCCGGCCCTCAAGGACCGCTTCCTCGAACTGCTGCCCGGCAAGGTACTCACCGACTCGATCGGTTCGTCCGAGAGCGGTTTCGGCGGCCTCGGCATCGTCGAAAAGGGCAAGACCCGCGGCGGTGGCCCGACGGTGAAGATCGACGAGTCGACCACGGTCCTCGACGACGACGGCAACCCCATCGCGCCGGGTTCGGGCGAGGTCGGCATGATCGCCCGCAAGGGCAACATCCCGCTCGGCTACTACAAGGACGAAGCCAAGACCAAGGCGACGTTCCGCGAGTACAACGGCGTCCGCTACTCGATCCCCGGCGACTACGCGCGGGTAGAGGAGGACGGCACCGTGACGATGCTCGGACGCGGTTCGGTCTCCATCAACAGTGGCGGCGAAAAGATCTACCCCGAAGAAGTGGAAGGTGCGCTCAAGCAGCACCCCGCGGTATTCGATGCCCTCGTGGTGGGTGTGCCCGATGAGCGGTTCGGTGAGCGGGTCGCCGCTGTCGTCGCCCTCCGCGACGGCCACACGGCGACTCTCGACGAACTCGTCACCACCGCCCGTACCAGGATCGCGGGTTACAAGGTGCCGCGCAGCGCGTGGTTCGTCGACGAGATCAAGCGGTCCCCGGCCGGCAAGCCGGACTACCGCTGGGCCAAGGACCAGACCGGGTCGCGGCCCGCGGACGACCATCACACCAGCGGCACCGCTGCAACAGGATAGAAGGGCATCGAGGATGCAGACCGACCTCAGCAAGAAGTTCGGTATCGACTACCCGATCTTCGGGTTCACCCCGTCCGAACATGTCGCCGCGGCCATCAGCCGGGCGGGGGGACTCGGCGTGCTGGGGTGCGTGCGGTTCAACGATCCGGAGGAGCTGGACGAGACCCTGACCTGGATGGACGAGAACACCGACGGCAAGCCGTACGGTGTGGACATCGTGATGCCGGCCAAGGTGCCCACCGAGGGCACTGCGGTCGACCTCGACAAGCTCATCCCGGACGAACACCGCGCATTCGTGAATCGGACGCTCGACGAACTGGGCGTCCCCCCGCTTTCCGACGATGCGGCACACGCGAGCGGCGTGCTCGGCTGGCTGCACTCGGTGGCGCGGTCGCACGTCGATGTGGCGTTGAACCACCGGATCTCGNTGATCGCGAATGCCCTGGGCTCACCGCCGAAGGACGTCATCGATCTCGCCCACGAAAAGGGTGTGCCCGTCGCGGCTCTCGCAGGTGCGGTCGAACACGCCCGACGGCACGTCGAGAACGGCGTCGACATCGTGATCGCGCAGGGCTACGAGGCCGGCGGCCACACCGGCGAAGTCGCCTCGATGGTGCTGTGGCCCGAGATCGTCGACGCACTGGGCGATTCCGCCGCCGTGCTGGCCGTGGG
>NZ_JAUZMZ010000390.1:0-727 GCF_036327435.1 Rhodococcus chondri
CTACACTAGCATTGTCGTCGGCAGCGTCAGCTGTGTATAAGAGACAGGGACGTACCGCCCCCGGGCGCCGAGGAGGTCTCCCGCCTGGTCTCGCGCCATTTCGGTGGGCTCGCCGGCAGTTTCCGCCCCGCCGCGGCGATGGAGGCATACGAGGCGGCATCCGTGTACGCCGCGCTCCCCGAACGCTTTTCGCCGCCGCCTGCCATCACCACCGATACCGTCGACGGTCGCGGTGCCGCGACGGCCGGCAGTGTCCGGGCCCACGACGTCCGGGCCTACGACGTTCGGGCCCACGACGTTCGGACCTACGACGTTCGGACCTACGACGTTCGGACCTACGACACCGACGCCGGAACGGTGCCCGTCGTCGACCCCGTGCGCCGGATGGCCGACGGCGCGGTGGCGGCGGTGCACCACGCCGGTGCCGTAATCGGTGACACCGTGTCGCACGCCGGGGCGGCGATGTCCCACGCGGCGCACGCGGCATCCGCCGTGGCCGGCACCGTCGGTTCGGTCACGGCCGCGGCCGGCCCGGGCGTCGGCGCGTCCTTCGCCGGCGATCCCGCACCCACCGTTGCCACGGCCACCGGCCTCCCCGGCGGCGCACCGGCCGGCGCACCGGCAGGCGTGCATGCCGCGGCCACGATCGGAACCGGGGTTTCCGGCTCGATGTCCGGCCTCGGTGCGGTCGCGGGAGCCGCCGGTGGCGGTATCGCAGCCGGCGGCC
>NZ_JAUZMZ010000391.1:0-719 GCF_036327435.1 Rhodococcus chondri
CCTGTCGGCGGCGAAGACCACGTAGGAGTGCCGGTCGACGAGATCCTCGTCGAACGGGTAGGCGGCGACGACCGCGTCGACCCGGTCACGTTCGAGCACGAACACGTAGGCGTCGTAGTCGAATCGGTCCTTCAGTGCGAGTTCGATCAAGGATTTCAACGCCCCGGTGTCGGCGGCGTCGGCGGTGAACAACACGTTGCCCGACGCCAGCACGGTTGCGACGTCGCGGAAACCGAGGCCTGCGAAAACCGCTGCCAGGTCCGTCATCTTGATCCTGATGCCGCCGACGTTGATTCCGCGTAAGAGCGCCACAAATCGGGTCATGCGGATACGGTAGTTCGCTCCTGCGACACCGGAGCGCTACTCTGTTCGATGCGGACGAGTTGGCCGGGCGACCGCGGGACAGGGAACCGGCACCGGTAGGTGTCAGGCCCTGAATCGAGGAAAGTCCGGACTCCACAGAGCAGGGCGGTTGCTAACGGCAACCCGAGGTGACTCGCGGGACAGTGCCACAGAAAACAGACCGCCTGCCCTACGGGGCAGGTGAGGGTGAAACGGTGCGGTAAGAGCGCACCAGCACCCCGGGTGACCGGGGTGGCTAGGTAAACCCCGCCCGGAGCAAGGTTGAAGGTCGCACCGGCCCCTATTCGGGCGCCGATGCGACTGCGCAGGTGTTCGAGGGCTGCTCGCCCGAGCCTGCGGGTGAACCGCTCGAGGTA
>NZ_JAUZMZ010000392.1:0-705 GCF_036327435.1 Rhodococcus chondri
TGGGCGCGGCGGTGGCCGATGTACACGCTCATCTCGCACGGGGCCTCGGCACGTCACAGCGCCCGGCGGCCGAACTCGTCGCCGGCATGCTCCGGCGGCTCGAAGCCGCGAGCGTGGAAGTCCACGAACTTGTCGAGTTCGCCCCTGCGGTGCGCGCGCAGTTCGAGGAGGCCGCCTCCCTCGGGCCGATCACGGTGCAGCGCATCCATGCGGATCTGCATCTCGGTCAGGTCTTACGCACACCCGAACGGTGGTTGCTGATCGACTTCGAAGGCGAACCGGCCAAATCCTTGCAGGAGCGTCGCGAGCCGGACAGCCCGATGCGCGACGTGGCGGGAATGCTGCGATCGTTCGATTACGCCGCGCACCATTCGGTGCGAGAGAGCGAATCGGACGGGGTCGCCACGCAGCGGGAGTTCCGGGCTCAGGAATGGGCGCAACGCAACAGTGCCGCCTTCTGTGACGGCTACGCCGAGGCTTCCGGCACGGATCCGCGGGAGGTGGGCGTGTTGCTCCGCGCGTACGAGATCGACAAGGCGGTGTACGAGATGGTGTACGAGGCCCGTCACCGGCCTCAGTGGTTGCGGTTGCCGCTCAACGCGATCCGGCGGCTGGTCCGCTAGCTCACGCGGGACACGCGTGGAAGGGCGCGGGTGGTGACCGGTTCGGTCACCACCCCCGCCCTTCCGTTACCCCTCAGCGAAC
>NZ_JAUZMZ010000393.1:0-700 GCF_036327435.1 Rhodococcus chondri
GTCGGCACCCGCGCCGCCGTGTTCGCCCCCACTCCGCAGATCGGTCTGCTGGTCGTGTGGGACGACGGCGACGACCTGCATTGCGAACCACGCTCGCCCTATCCGCACACCCGCGAGGTGGCGGCGCTCCGCGCCCACGCCGCCGGTGCGGCGGTGGTGATCGCCGGGCACGCGCGCACGGCCGAAACGCAGGCTCTCGTCGATGCCGGATGGGCCCACGACCTCACCGCGTCGCGGGACGTGGTGCGGGCGCGGGCTCCGAAGATCACCGCGCTCGCGGACAGCGAGCAGGCATGGGCCCGCGACCCGGCGGCGCGGGCCGCGAGGCTCCCGGCCATCGCGTTCGCGGCGGCCCGCTCGGCGCTCGGCGCGGGCGCGCCCGTGCTGGTCCAGGTACCGCGGCGCGGCTATGTGCCCGCGCTGGCGTGTGGCAAGTGCCGTGCCCCGGCGCGGTGCCGGCGCTGTAACGGCCCGCTCGCGTTGCCGTCGGCGGGAGGCCCGGACGGGGCGGCGATCCCGGCTTGTCGCTGGTGCGGTGTCGCCGACGCCCGGCACCGGTGTCACGCCTGCGGTGCGGTGTCGTTGCGGGCGGTGGTCGTCGGTGCCGGCCGCACCGCCGAAGAGCTGGGCCGCGCGTTTCCCGGTGTGCAGGTGGTGACCTCGGGTGGTGCCGACGTCAAGGCCACCGCGCCGGACGGAC
>NZ_JAUZMZ010000394.1:0-680 GCF_036327435.1 Rhodococcus chondri
GGCTACGGGCGATCGAGCACGCCCGCACCGTGGTCGTCGCGGCCACCAGCGGGGTCAGCGCCGTCGTCGACCCCGACGGGTCGGTGCAGCAACGCACCGCGCTGTTCGAGCCGGCGGCCCTGGTGGCGCAGGTGCCGCTGCGCACGGACGTTACGCTGGCTAGTCGGCTCGGACCGATCCCGGAGCTCGCGCTCTGTGTCGGTGCCGTGGCCGCGGCCGGTGTCGCCCTCGTGCGGGGCCGGCGTCAGCACCCCACCGTGCCGGGCCCCGCGCCCGCGACCGGTACTGCAGCAACACCGGCCGCGCGCCGGTTCGACAGGGAGGACCTTTGATGGCAGCGGCGACGCCGGCCGGGAACGCGAGCGCACCGAGCGCGCGCACCCTGGTGATCATTCCGACGTACAACGAACGCGACAACATCGGACGGATCGTCGGCCGACTGCATGCCGCACTCCCGCACGTGCATGTGCTCATCGTCGACGACGGTAGCCCGGACGGCACCGGCGCGGCCGCCGACGAGCTGGCCGCGGCCGCCGGCGGCCTGATCCACGTGATGCACCGCACCGAGAAGAACGGGCTCGGCGCCGCGTACATCGACGGGTTCCGCTGGGGTCTCGAGCGCGACTACACGGTGCTCGTGGAGATGGACGCCGACGGCAGCCACGCCCCCTAACAGCTGC
>NZ_JAUZMZ010000395.1:0-674 GCF_036327435.1 Rhodococcus chondri
GGGCTCCCGTCGTCGCCGTCAGCGGCCGTACCGGAGAGGGTCTCGACGACCTCCGTGCCGCCCTGACGACGATGGTGGCCGCCCTGCCGGACCCGGACCCGGACGCCGATGTCCGCCTCTGGGTGGACCGCCGGTTCACCGTGCGCGGCGCCGGGACCGTCGTCACCGGGACACTTGCCGCCGGGACTGTCCGCGTCGGCGACACCCTCGCCGTCGGCGAAACGCCGCTGCGGGTGCGCGGTGTGCAGGCACTGGGGCGCGACCGTACGGCGGTGAGCGGCGTGGCCCGGGTCGCCCTCAACCTCACCGGCCGGATCGACGACGTGGCCCGGGGCAGTGTGCTCGTCACGCCCGGCGCGTGGCACCACACCTCCGTCGTGGACATCCGGATCACCGGCGCGAGCCGTCCCCCGACCGCCCCCGTGCTGCACGTCGGGGCCGCGGATGTCGACGTCCGCTGTCGCCCACTCGGGGACGGCCTTGCCCGGCTCACCCTCGACCGGCCGCTACCTCTCCGGATCGGTGACCGCGCGCTGCTGCGCGACCCGGGCCGTCGGATGCTCTGGCGGGTCGACGTACTCGATCCGGACCCGCCCCGCCTCCGGCGACGCGGCTCCGCGGCACGCCGCGCCCTCCAGCTTGCTGACGCCGACGGCGCCCCACGACTGGCCGAC
>NZ_JAUZMZ010000396.1:0-671 GCF_036327435.1 Rhodococcus chondri
GGTTGTCGAAACGATATGTCGCGGAAGTGGGTCCCGGCGTGACCTCGTTCTCCGCCGCGGCCGCCGCGGCTGCCGAACCGCTCGTGCGGCGCACCGATGTGCTGACCGTCCTTCCCGGCACGCTGCCCGAACCCGAACTGGCCCGCCGCCTGTCCGACCGTCTCAAGCCGTGGGACGTCATCGAAAAGAGGCTGGTCGCCGTCGCAGAAGCGGACCTCGTGCTCGGCATCTACAACCCGGCGTCCCGGTCGCGGACGACACAGGTCGCCGATGCCAAGGCCGTGCTGCTGCGACACCGACCGGCGGACACCGTCGTCGTCATCGGACGCGATGTCGGCCGGCCCGGCGAGTCGCTGGAAGTGACGACCCTCGAGAAACTCGACCCCGACACCATCGACATGAAGTGCCTGCTCATCGTCGGTGCCGCCGGTACTTCGGTGACGGCTGCCGGCGCGGTGTGGACGAAGCGCTCGGTCGGGTAGGTATCCCCCGCGTTTGCAGAGGTCGGTGATCTCCCGGAGGTCGTCAGAAAGACGCGTAGCTGCGCTGTCCGCCGCGCGGCGGTGACATGGAGCCCCATCTGAATCGCCGGGACCGCCGGTCCACGATGATCTCGTCGGTCGCATAATCACTGAAGATGCTCCGGATTGGTTGTGGCTCAGCGATATCGC
>NZ_JAUZMZ010000397.1:0-671 GCF_036327435.1 Rhodococcus chondri
CGCCGAGATGACGACGCGGCGGCAGGGCTGGGAGCCACTGCCGCCGCGCTACACCCGTGGAGTGCTCGCGAAGTACACCAAGCTCGTCGGCTCTGCGTCGCAGGGTGCGGTGTGCGGGTGAGAGCCGGTTGAACGGTCGCGAGGCCGGGGTCGGATCAGATCGGACGGAATCCGGCCCCGGCGCCGCCCCGCGCGTTCATATCGCCCAGGATGATGTCGATGTTGGTGCCGACTTCCGGGCCGACACACGGTGCGTACAGGTAGGCGTTGACCATCGCGACGAGCGTGGTGCCGACGACGAGCGGAGCACCGGAATCGCCCTCGACAACGCAGACCTGGCTCCACGTCTCCTGTGTGCCGAACACGTCGCCCCACACGACACCGCACGTGTTTCCGGTGGTGCGGCCTTCCTTGCAGGCGATATCGGGGAAACCGGCCGGGGCACCGACACCGGTGATGGCCACGTTGCCCACCCGGTTGACGGGTACGACCTTGGCGCGGTCGAACTCGATGACGGCGTAGTCGAGATTGCCGTTGACCGACACGACGCGCCCCACGGCACCGGCGGGGATGTCGTACTCGGCCTTGACCGTCATGCCCGGCGAACCACAGTGCCCGGCAGTGAGGCCGACGAGACGACCGCCGTTGTCGTTCCCGATCGTCGTGA
Organism: Rhodococcus chondri; assembly: GCF_036327435.1. Lineage (NCBI taxonomy): Bacteria > Bacillati > Actinomycetota > Actinomycetes > Mycobacteriales > Nocardiaceae > Rhodococcus > Rhodococcus chondri. The sequence goes on from NZ_JAUZMZ010000397.1 coordinate 668, forward strand.
GGGT
>NZ_JAUZMZ010000398.1:0-665 GCF_036327435.1 Rhodococcus chondri
GGCGACGCAAGGGTGCCAGCGCAGCTTTCGCGAAGGGGAGGCGCGGCTCGTCGGCACTGCTAGTGAGGTGGTCGAGGAGGCCGGTACGCTGGGGGGGTCCGACGACCGGGACGCGCAGTGGATCCGGTCGCTCGACGGACTCTCGGGCGATATGTCCCTGGTCTACGAGGCGCTACCGGCGATCGGCGCGTGCCGGCCGACAGTCCTCGCGGAAGTCGCGGGCCTCGCCGTCGACCGTGTGCGCGCCGCTTTGCCCCTACTCGAAATGGAGGGGCTCGTTCACCGTGAAGACGGCGGGTGGATACGTTCCGCGCCGCGATAGGGGCGCGCCCCAGCGGAGAACACCACCTCTTGGTGGCTGAGGCCGGACTACTTGCCTTCGGACGGTTCGGCTTCGGAACTGCTGTCGATGTACCAGGCCCGGTCCTCGCGGTGCCACTTGATGCCGCCGTCGTGGGCCTTGCGGAATTCTTTGAGAACGGCGCGGTCGATGGAGGTGTGACCGTTGTCGTTGACGTACACCCAGTCGGCACCGAACTTGGCTTCGATCGCGTCGACCATGTCTTCCTGGGTGACCTTGCCTTCGGCCGTGATGATGTCGATCATCCAGGTGGCGATATCGGTCGCGGTGGTGCTCATAGGTGCTGAGCCTAGTGCGTTCGGCC
>NZ_JAUZMZ010000399.1:0-654 GCF_036327435.1 Rhodococcus chondri
GTGTCGTAACCGAACCGCACGTCGCGGGCGCGCAGCTCGCGCCCCCGCGGTCGAGCACGTCCCGGATCGTCGGTGTCCTCGCATTCGTCGATGAGCCCGGCGATGCGCGACAGCGACGCCAGCCCGCTCTGCAGGTCGTCCATGACCAGCAGGAGCTGGCCCAGCGGGCCGAACAACCGCAGGAAGAACAGCATCGCGGTGGTGGTGACACCGACGGTGACCAGGTCGCGGTCCACGAGCCAGAATCCCACCAGCAGGATCGAGGCCATGCCGAAGAACTCGGCGAGGTTGATGCGCCCGAAGAGCCGGTTGACGACGATGCGGGCGCGCAGTTCCCACCGCGCGACCCACCACGAATGCTCGTCGATCGGCCCGGCCAGGCGCGGGCCGAGCCCGAATGCGTGCACGGTCGGCAATCCGCGGATGCTGCCGAGGACATGATGGGCGCGCTCCCCCATCGCGACCCGCGACTGCCGATAGATCGGCGGCGCGTCGCGCAGGAACATGCGGGCGCCCGCATAGTGCACGGGCAGCACCACCACCAGTACGACGAGGAACCGCCAGTCCAGCACCGCGAGACCGAACATCGTCAGCACCACCGTGAACAGCGCCCCGGAGATCGCCGGGGCCGCCGTGCGGATCGCGCCGCTGACC
>NZ_JAUZMZ010000039.1:0-34890 GCF_036327435.1 Rhodococcus chondri
TCTCCTTCGACTGGCTGATGTGTGGTCAGAGACCATCAGCATCGAGGGAGACCCGCCCTCGTTGGCGGAGCCACACGGGTGGGGAATTTCAGTGAGCGTTACTGGGGAATTTCAGCGAGCGCCGTCAGCCGACGATTTCATGCTCCGGTCGACCGGTCGACGGAAGCGTGCCGCAGCTCAGGACTGTTATGAGCAGATCTCCACCGTGCTTTTCCAAGTAGCCGAGGGTGTCGAGTCGTTCGCCGCGCACTATGCGACGACGCGCGCACAAGGACGGCAGGTCGGAAATCTCGATCATGCATCCCACCCACGGGTTCGCATGCAGCTCATTCAAGGTGTCCACCGAACGGTAGCTCTGTCGAGCAAGTTCCGTTCGAACGACGAGCGACGGTAGCCGGTAGGTGGGGATCGTACTGTTCCCTAACGACTCCAACGCCGTTCGGGGATTGTCCGAAACCACACGGAGCAACTCACGACGCATCTGCCCTTGAAGAACATCTTCTGGATCGTTCAACGTCCGTGCCAGGACTGCCCAGATCTCGGGCATTACCTGAGGGTTGCGGGGCGGATGACCTCCTTGCGCAAGATATTTCGAAAGACGCTCGCGGTTCTTGTTCCGATCGCGCTTGTACCCACGTTGTTCGACCTCGAACACCGGACCATCCGGCCATTCGGGTGCGTCATCACAAACCCACGGGTCGGACACCCGGAGCTGAACGTAGAGCTTGCCCGACTCTGCCAGTTCTTTCGGTAGGCGAATACGGACATCGTCCACTGAAGTCTCCCGTGGGCCGGCCCAAGGAGCAGTGGACCACCACACATTCGCAACCAGATTGTCGACGACTCTCAGTCCGTCGAAGACCATATGCCCGTCCTCGATCCGAATTTCCCTGCAGCTCCCGATTGGACGAATCTGCGCAACGGTGAACCTGGCGATCCGTTGGTCTTCCGACACAGCGACAGCCGCCAATACGCAGTCCCCTACTTTGCGTGCGGCGTCGGTGAAGACTCGAAGGTCTGCTTCGAAGTGTCCGTCCGTAGTCCTCCGAGGGCAGTTCCATTTGAGTGAAACACCGTCTTGGTCGCGCAGTTCCAGCCGTAGTGCCGTGCAGCCGGGTACCTTCAGCGCCAGCAAGGATTGCTCATCCAGGTCGGCATGGAAAAGCACCGGCACCGATGTTCGCCATCGGATTACGTGCCCGATCGGGCCCACGTGGATTCGCACGTGCGGCGGCGTCAACATCAACGTGTGCTTGACACCGCCTGCGGAGAAGTCGATATTTCGCTTGACCTCGTCCCGTGCGAATTCGATCGAACTCTGAGCCGGCCGGATGGCGCCGCGAGAACGCACTTGTGCCGTAACAGGGTCCAGGCCGCCGCCGGAGGCAGGTCCACGCACCCACCGATCCGCTATTACCTCGACACCTTCGAGCACGAACACCGTGAAACGCAGACTGGAACCTGCAGACCCTGTAACCGCGACGTCGAACTGGCCGGCCAGATTACCTCTCACCCCAGCGAACGGGTCGACGGTGCGCGTCTCCACCCCACTGGCATAACTCGAATCCGCAACCGGTCTTCCGTTGTTGCTCCTGATATGAACTTGCCACGACGAGTCGTCACCTTCACGGCGACCGGGAAGTCGAAGTCTCGGCTTCTCGGCATAGACGGGGATTCCCGTCGAAGTCGTCAGTCCGACGATCTCCGTACCGAGTTCCAGCCGCGGTATCTCGACGACTCGGACTCCCCGCAAAACTCCCTTGCGAGTATCGGTCACCACCCTCAGCGACATCGCGTCGGACAGGTCCACCGCGGCGACTTGCCACCCCCTCCACCCACCAGGAGAACCGAGAAATGCGTAGGGTTGAAGTTCGACGTCGGCGACCTCATCCACCAGGCGCGCGTGTTCCGGGTAAACCGCCAGCAGCTCGCCCTTGGGCAACACTGCCTGGTTCCGCAGCCAACGGCCATCTCGATCGAAAAGGAGGATCGGGTCCTTCATACGCACGAGCGGAATCAGCCAGGCGGATTGCACTGAGCTGCATTCGATGACGAGTTCCCGAGACGGTTTCAGAATCGGCAGTCGCATCGGCTCCCATTCACGCCAATCGAGTCCCCATGCGCCCGGAGGGCTTACTACCGTGGTGTCACCGTCGAGCGATACACGCCACTTCTCCCCTTCGCCGAACTCGGTAGGTGGGAGTTCAACGACAATCTGATCGTCGATAGGTGCATACAGCACCGAAGGAGCCCGACGCCCGCGTGCCTCGGACGTAGCGCGTACAGCCCCTGACCTACCCAAGGCATGGACTTCGAGGGCCGCGTCGATACCGTCCCGCAGAATCGTCGGAATCTCGTAGAGGTCGAGTACGAGGTCGCGGTCCGTCAGATTGTCCAATAGTCGGTCGACGCTCTTGACGAGATAGTCGAGAACATCGATCGCGAACGATCCTCCATACGCGATGAAGTTTCGGACCGGCTTGGCGAGCTTCAGTACCTGAGGGTTCCTGTCCGACCGTGCAATCCACTGCACGAGGCCGGCACCTGACGCGAGACGTCCTCGATGGAGATATTCGTCGGCTACCTCGACGAGCGCACCCATGCAGTGGATCGGAACACCAGCGTGAACCCCGAGCATCTGTACATACCACCCTCGGAGCGCCGGGAACGCGTCGAGTCCGAAACGATGGATGTTCGGCTCGACGCCTTCCCGGAGCGCGTTCTCGAACGCAAGTGTCCGAGGAAGTCCGAGTTCCGCCCAGAAGCTCTCCCAGTACCTGCCGTGTTCGTATGCAAGTGCAGCGTGACCGACCAGAGCGGTCATCGTGAGCGCGGGATACCGATCGATGAAGTCTCTGATGGCTCCACCCGCACTCCGATGACGCCGAGCTGCGATTCCATAGAAGCCTTGGATACGCTGCACCTCGGCCTCACCGAAGTCTGCACGGACGACAAGGTCCACTTCGGCGAGGCGTACCCGGAGCCTGCGCTCCTCGTCGCTTAACCATGCTTCGAGCTCGCTCGGAGCCGGGCCCTCCTCGCTGCCGACTTGCATTGGCACAGTTGCCTCCTCCGCTCAGACGAGTCTTACCGTCGCAGAATCACAATCATGCACCGGAGCATACGGTTTCAGCTCCGCGTCAACTCTTCGATCAAGTCCTCCGTATCCACCATCTCGAGAGGGAAGAAGCTGAAGCCGTGATCCCGCAACCAAGCGTCTCGGTCGGCGTCGTCATCTGTGAGAACTGCCAGTTTCTGGCTCTCCCACATGATTTCCACAACCCAACCGTCGCCCACTTCCACTCCAATTTCGGGGACCGGCAATTCGGCCTCCGCCAGCTGCGAAAGCAACGGTCGCGCTTCACTGTCGACCAGGTCGAGCGCTTCCTGCCACGGCGTCGACGTTCCACCGGCAACTGAGATCTCCCGGAAGATCGCTAGAGCCCCTCCACGAGTGAGCTTGTCGTGATGCCGTGCGTTCCGATAAGTCCGCAGGCATCCGTAGCACGAGGTCTCTTCACCACAGTCGCACGAGTTGAGGCGCTCGACCGCCCCCGCAAGAACTGTCTCCAGATTTTCGGCGATCTTCTTGGACGCACCCGCGCCGGCAGGCACGGTGTCGAACAGGACGATGCTTCGCCGCCCGTCGCGGCTCCATGACAGAGTGCCGTCAATGTCGTCGCGACTGATTTCGAGAACCTTCGACGCGCCTTCCAGTAGCGCGTACAGCACGGACATCCAGCGTGATCCGCTTTCCTTGTCGTACCCCACATCACCGAAAGTGAATTCGGCGACGTCGGTTTCGTAGCGGTGCGCGAGTGATACACGGTCGAGTGGACCGTCGCAGGGCTTTCCGGTGGCAGGACGCTCGTGCTTCCGAGGCGTTCCGCGCCCGGAGTGTGCCGTCGCCCAGCCACACCACTTGCACAACAGGAAGCCTCCGCCTTCGCCTTCGGAGATGACCGCCATGCGGGCACGAACTCCGGCTTTCGCTTCGACGGTGATACCGCCCGTGGACTTCCAGGTGAAGGTATCGACCACCTGACCGATGTCCTCCACGTAGCTCGCGCCGTTCCACTTTCGCTCCGGCGGAGCGGTCCCGACATCGGTAGCCTTACCGTCGGCGACAAAACCGTATTCGGGGACCACAAATCGTCTGATAGTGGTAAATGGCTCCTGGCACCCACCGCAAACTTCGCCGGCATCGAGAGTGTGTGCGGCCTCGAATCTGTCGCAGTTCCGACATACTCGGTACTCGAACTCTTCGAGCTCACGCTTGGGCACCCGGTGGATGCCGCGCGAGGTCCATACCTTTCCACCAGCGACGATCTGGTTTCCGGGAGCGTAGTCGTAGATTGCCTGGCTCAGGTCGCGTGACAGCTCGAGGTTCCTACCCACAGGTTCCTGGCAATGTTGTGTGCGCAGTTCGACGGTGTCGACCGGAAACCCGTACTTGGGCAGGATGTTCTTATTCGCGAGAAACCCGAGCAATTGGCGCTGCTCGATCGTTCGCAGTGTCTTCTGCAGGTGGTCCGCAATCCGAAACTGCTCCGCGTTCTTGGCTTCCTCGATCAATTCGCGGAAGGTCTGGAAGTCGTTCTCCACGTCCTTCTCGACCTTGTCGAGCAGGTCCGCGAGATACTCGACCCACGCGTCGGTCTCGATTCCGATCTGCTCCTGCACCTCCGGGGGAAGAATTCTGCGCAGGTCGTCACGCATTTCCTGCGGAACGGGCGTGAGGAAGGCTTTTACCCGGGATGCGGGTGACGCATCACTGCCGGAGGCCGGGCGGAAGAACTGGCCTGCTTCCTTCCAAGGAGCACCGGTAGATTCGAATCCATACCGGAAGTACGCCGCAAGTGCCACCGAATGCGCGTGGCGGCGACCGATACGCTCGTTCTCGATGGGAATCCAGGGGATCCGCATCTGACCGGCGATCATCGACTTCGGGTCCTGGAACTTCGACAGGTCGTGTGAACTCCGATTTGCGTATGTCAGCACGAGCGCGGCCGAGGCTGCACGTCGACCGGCACGGCCTGCGCGCTGGACATAGTTTGCGGTTTTCGGAGGCATGTTGCGCATGACCACGGACTGCAGGTCACCAACATCGACACCGAGTTCGAACGTTGTCGAGCACGACAGCACATTGACCTTGCCGTCGATGAATTCCCTTTGGATCTCAGCGGCCTGTCGGGCTGTCCATTGAGCCGTATGTTCCTTGGCGGCCAACGGTGCAGCGTTGAGGGTGCCGTAGATGTTGCGGTAATGATTGGTGTCGCGCTCGAGCGGTGGGATCTCGTATGGCAGCAATTTTCCGGGACAGCTGCTGTTAGGGCATACACCGCGCACGGTGAACGCGGTCACGCGTCGGCACGTGTCGCAGCGGTGCCAACTGCAATCCATACCGTTGTGGACCGCCAACTTCGTATGGTCGATCTGGTAGGCGTCGGTCTCGAACTTGTCGGGCTCATGTTTGATGTACCCGTTGTCGAGAAGGAATCGCCAGCAGCCGTCGAGCACCTTCCCGGCGTCGATCTCCTTGCCGAGTTCTGCCAACACCTTGGACATGAACCGAACACGATTGTTCGTACCGCCAGCGCGTCCGCTCGGTAGCCAGGACAGCACTTTGCTCTTCGGGTTGGAACCGACACGGGTGATCCGGATGCGCATATTGCGTGGCTCGAAGCGTTCGCTCCTGATGTCGACTTCGTCCAGCAAGTTCACTGCACCCTGCAGACGCACTGTTTTGAGAAGTTCGTCGATCAGGTCCCATGCCTCGTCGTCGGTAAGTCCGAGTTGGGTCAATCCTCTCGGAACAGCGACGGTTTCACGCGAGACGGCCACGCGCATCAGTCCGAGACCTTCGAGGGACTGCTTGTGGTCCATGGTCATGAGTTCACCCATGACCCATTCGTTTGCGGCCTTCTCCATCACGACCCGCCCGGCTGTCGGCGGGAAGTGATGTGCGACTTTGGCTTTCTTCTGGGCAATCAACGCGAGGTCTTCAACGGTCAGGTCTTCATCCGCGTACTTGCGGTCCTGCAGTGCCATGGTCAGATAGCGCCGCTCGAGGAGACGCCCGTAGGTTCGCCCGAGATACGGCGCCGCGAACGCCGCGGCTTGACGGGAGTCGGAGAACATCAACAGCTTGCGACCCTCGCCGACCTCCTTGACAGTCTCGTCGGTCGCGGCCGGAAGTTGTTGATACAGAGCGGTGGTGATGACCGCCGGTGCGGCGTTCACGTCAGTGCGGAGCCGCCGAATGAGCTGGCGGGCACTGGCTCCGCATTCGGTGCACGTGCTCATGACTTTCTTGGTGCCGCGATGCTCCCGCACTTGACGCGATGTGCCGCCCGGGCAATCCGCAGTCGGGCACATACCGTCTGCGTCGCTGAGCAGTCCGCACCCGGTGCAGAGGTAGCGAATTCCGGAGTCGGCTTTGGTTGTGCTGTCACCAAGGGTTTCTTCGTCCTCATCCACACTCGTGTCTGCGGCGTCGGTGAGGACCAGCCATTTCACGGATGCATCGTTCTTGACGCTGGGGACGAAGAACTTGCCGTTCTTGCGGAGGTCGACATCACCCGCCAGGTGTACCGCGCCGCAACGTTGACAGGTGCCGAACTCGAACATCGCACGACCGGTCCCCGGATCGATCTCGTGACGGCCGAGCAGAACGGTCGGCCCATCCTCACCGAAGCTGACGAAAGCGCCCTCGGTAGCGCGGACAAACATGTGGTATCGCGCCGAGAGCACCGGGTTGCCGCTGGTGTCGGTGACGGTGGATCCGAGCGTGACAAGGGATTGGAGTTTCTCGCCGGAGTGAGGATCGTTGGGCCATAATCGTTCACTCAGCGCGAATGCATCGATCGGACCCCCGGCCAGCGTCTCGCGCAGGGACCGGATCGTCGTTTCCGTATGCAGCGCCTCCGCCGGATCACCATGCGACGAGCGGGAAGCGAGTGTTGCGAGGTCGGCCCCAGGCCGGGACCACTCGACCAACTCGTCGTCCGTCATCTGCCACGTCGCCGGCTCCCGCCGTTCCAGACGCGTCGGGGTCACGAGATCTTGACGATCGGGGTCGTCATTGATGAACTCGAATTCGGCTTGGAACAGATTGCGAGCAAAGGTCATTGCCTCGTCCGGCGGGCCGTCGAGGGACGCGGAGGTCGCGATGCACTGCAGTGTCGAGTTGGGCGCGACTCGCTGACGCAGCCGGCGCAGCAATAGAGCAACCTCGGAGCCCTGTGCACCATCGTAGACATGTGCCTCATCGAGGGCGATATATCTCCAGGTACCGGCGTAGGGTCCGTCGAACAGGTCGAGATCGGCGGGACGCAGCAGCAGGTATTCCAGCATGGCGTAGTTGGTGAGCAGGATCTGCGGCGGGCGAGCACGCATCTCCTCCCGACTGAGCATCTCGTTGGGTAGACGATCCTGTCCTGGGTTGGTGGAACGGAACAGGTTCTCGGCCTTATCCGCATACTCGAGCGTCTCACCGGTGTAGCGACCGAACGTGATGTCCGGCAGGTCTTTCAGCATCCCACGAAGACGCTTGAGCTGATCGTTGGCGAGTGCGTTCATCGGGTAGAGCAGCAGCGCTCGCACGCCGGGTCCGAGCGTGCCGGCCTCACGCTCGGCGATCAACGAATTGATGATCGGCAGCAGGAAGCTTTCGGTCTTGCCCGAACCGGTACCGGTGCTGACCACGATATTGCGGCCGGACGTGACCTTGCGGATCGCACGTTCCTGGTGCTGGTAGAGCGGCCGACGCAGGTCATCCGGATTGCTGTAGAGAGCGGCCAATCCCGGACGCAGAACGCCTTCATCGATGAGCTCGGGGATCGACTTGCCCGGCGCGTAGGGAGGAGTCAGCTCGAGCAGTGGCCCCTTGCTCAAGAGCCGCGTCTCGTCGATCGCGGTGTCGAATGCGGCGGCCATCGCCGGATCACTCGGGCCCAAAAGGGTTTTGAGGTACCGCTTATAGGTCTCGTCGATTTGCCGTGCGGTAGCCAGGGGGTCGAGACGATCCGGCATCAATTTGCTCCGATCAGATTGCCATGGCGGGCATGGGTTACGAGGGCTTCGGCGATGAGCAGATCGGTCATCACCAGGCCGGGACACAAACGAGCCATTGCGGCCCAGGACTCTTCGAAGTCCGAAGTCACGGGTGGGTGCCTGAGCATTCCGTGAGCCTTCATACGAGCAAGCACCGCAAACGTCAACGACTGCAGCGACAGCAACATCCACCGATGTTGCACGGTATTTACACCGTCGAGCTTCTCGTTGCGTGCGGCGACCTCACGGTAGATCTGCCCACGGGTCCTCTTGATGGTGTCGAGCGAGCGCGCGGTGGCCGACGCGAAGGACGGCGACCATCCCAGTTCCAGCCACATAGTGCGATTGTGAAACGCATCGATCACGGCGCTGACTCGGGTGTCCTCATCGAGCACGGCACCCGGAACGAGTCGGGCGTGCTCGAAGATCGCCTCGACCTGGGATTCGGGCAACCCGTCGAGCAGTACGGTGTCCTTGTCGAACACGCCGCCGTAGAGCTTCGTGGACTTACCCCGAGCCAGCACCTCGATCAGTGTTTCGCCGCCCTTGTCTTCGAGATAATCCAGCGTCTCCGCGCGCTCTGCCCCCACGTACTCACGGCGCGCGTACAGCGACGGCAGATCGGCGATCTCGATCATGCACCCCACCCACGGATTCGGATGGAGGTCGTTCAGCGTGTAATCGGCTGTGTAACTTCGGTACACCAGGCCGGTTCGGATAAGTAGAGACATCATCTCGGGCAGCGGAATGGTACTGCTTCCCAACGCCTCGAGCGCAGCACGCGAGTTCTCCGAGAGAATTCGGCTGAGCGCGGACCGCAGTTGTTGGGTGTGTACGTCCTCCGAATCCTGAGGCAACAGAGCCAACGCGGCCCACACCTCAGGCATGCTCACCGCGTCGGCGGGTGCCGGGCCGGCTCCTGCCAAGAACCGCGACAGGTTGTCGCGTTCGCGCGACACGTCGTGCATCCACCCCGGCTGATCCATTTCGAGGGCCGTATCGCCCGGCCAGGACGGTGGGGTGATCGTCACCCACGGATCGTCGACGAAAACGTGGGCGAGCAGCGGGCCACCGTCGACATATGCCTCGGGCAGCTTGGCTCGACCGTCCGTTACCTGCACGGTCTGCACCGGTAGCCACGGGGCGGTGCGGGCCCAGAGGTTGACGGCGAGGTCTTCTTCCTCCGCTGGATTCTCCAGCACGAGGCAGCTGTCATCGATCGTGATGCGCGTGCACAACGCTGCGGGCCGGACATGCGCGAGAACGATTTTCGTGGTGCGGTCGTGTTCGTCGTCGACGAGCGCAACGATGCGGCACTGCCCCGCGGCGCGGGCGGCGTCGACGAACACCCGGCTCGGCGCCTGGAAGTAGTCGTAGTGCGGGGTGTCGGGCGTAACGTCCTTGAGCAGTCGGCCGTCGACGGTCTCCAACTGGAACACCGCGGCTGCCGAGAGCGGAGCGTGCAGGGCGAAGTTGCGGTCTTCGTCGAGCTCGGCCGGAGTGAGCACGGCGGCCGCAGTTCGCCACAGCGCGGGCGCACCGGCCGGATCGACGCGCATCTGCACGTAGGGCGGAGTCAGTCGCAGGCGGTATGCGCGCTCGCGCTGTGTGACCGTCACGAGCTTGTCGCGGTCGGCGGGCGCGAATTCGATGCGAGGGTGCGGCACCGCCAGGTCCCATTCGCTGGCAACGGTGGCGGTCACCGCCGCGAGGCCACCGGACACCGGGAAGCGGAACGGTCGGGTGTAGTCGATCGAGATTCCCTCGGCGAGGAAGGCCTGCTGTCGCAGGTCGGATCCGATCGGGCCGGACACGTGAATCTCGAACAGCCCGAGGACCGCGTCGTCGATCGGTTCGAACGGGTCGACAGCGAGGTCTTCGTTGGCACCGTGCACTTCGGTGTCGACGACCCAATTGGACGAGTCGGGGCGCTTGACGCGGATCCGCCAGACGATGTCTTGCTTGCCGGGGTTTGCCGGGAGGGTGACTTCCGGCCGCGACCCGTAGACCGTCAGACCATTGAGGGTTTGCAGCCCGTCGACGGGCACGCCGTGCTCGAACGTCGGGGTCGTCGCGTCACGCACGGTGCGAACACCACCAGGGGCTCGCACGCCACGTCGGGTCAGCGCGATAGACCGACACGTCGACAGGTCGAGCTCGGCGATCGACCAGCCCGTCCAGCCGACCGGGACGTCGGGTGTGAACGTCGGCATCACCGTCAGACCGGTGCCGACATCGACGACCTGCGCGTCGCTCGGATATACGGCGAGCACACACTGACGCGGCAGCGCCGTGTGCCGCGGAATCCACCGCCCCTCCGAATCGAAGACCAGGAGGGGATCGTCCTTGTCGACCACCGAGAGCTGTGTGGATTCGTCACTGGGCTGGTGCTGCAACAGGATCTCGCGCACCGGACCCGGCACCGGCACCTGCGTCGGTGGATGCTCCTCGTCGGCGCGTACACCCCAACCGGCTTCGGCCAACGCTTCCCGGGACACACCGTCGAACGACAATCGCCACGGCACGTCGGGGTCGATGTCCGGGTATGGGACTTCGACGACGACCTGCCGGTCGAGCGGCAGGAACGCAATGGTGGGCTTGCGACGTCGGCGGGCTCGCGGCACAACCAGGCGGGGCCCGCTGCCGAACGGCCGCTCGCGAAGCAGGTCGATCAGCTTGTCGAGGAGCAACGTCGGCAGGCCGGTTGTGGAGGTCTCGAGGTCGATGTCCGAAGCGGCCCAACCTTCGGTGTTCACGGTGAATTGAACGAACTCGATGATGCGGTTGAGGATGTCGACCGCGAGTTGATCGCCGTACAGGATGAAGTTGCGGACCGGCACGTCGAGCGTGTTCATCCGATGCTTCTTGCCGGGCTCCCTCAACCACTCGATGATCGCCGCGCCGGTGACCTCGGTGCCTGCAACCATTCGCTCTTCGAGCAGGTCGATAATGTCGCGCATGCAGTACACCGGGAAGCCGGCGTGCAGCGCCATCAGCTGCACGTAGTCGCTTTTCAGTTCTGGAAACTTGCGCAGACCGAAGCGTGTCAGCAGGCGATCCAGTGACTTGCGCAAGGCTTGTTCGAACGGCTGCTCACGCGGTAGATCGAGACGGGCGAAGAACTCGTCCCAGTAACGGTGCTGTTCGTAGCCGAGAGCAGCCTGTCCGACGAGAATCGCCAGCGTCAACGCCGGATATTTGGCGATGACATCTTCCGGTGGTACGGCGAGCCGCAGCATGTCTGCCGCCTGCCGACCGTACATATCCTGAGTGCGGCGGATCTCGTCTTCGTCGAGGTTGATCTCGACCACCAGGGACGCCTTCTCCAGCCGGCGCATGATCTCGAACTCCTGGTCGGACAGCCACTGCTGCCGGAACGACACCCCACTCAAGAAAAAGTCCCTCCTCACAACGAACCTGCCGGCACCCTCGCACATCAAGCCGGCAGACCTCGCGAACCGGCCATGTAACGGGTGTTTCGTTTCCGAGCAGTAAGTTGATACATCACACTGTCGAAACGCAGGAGTAACCACCGCATGATCACCGCCGGCGCGAGCGAAGAGCTCAACGTCGCACCCGGCTCGATCGTCATGGTTCGCGACGAAGGACGGCTCGTCACCTCCGCGGAACAGGGTTGGCTCATCAAGGATCGCGGCGCTCACCAGGCCGCTGAGCGTGCCTGGCGAAATACCGCGGCATCACCGTGGTCGGGCCGTCGAGTTAACGAGTCCTACGCCTCCCGCGATGAGAACTATGTTCCAATCGGGTCGTCTGAGGCCGGACCGAAGTCCGACACCGGTTCACGTGGAAGTTCGAGGTTGCGGTGCCAACGTACAAGTTCAAGTGGACGAACCTCCCGCCATCGCTTCTACGTGGCTTGAGCGATGCACTGCTCGACATATCGGACCCGAATATGGGCGCGGCTGACGCGCTGCGAACGGTTTATGGCGCCCGCCCCAAGGTCGAATTCGTTCACGAGGCGTGGCCCACACTCAGAGAATCATGGCTCAAGACCAACAAGGAGTCGCGTCACCGGATCATCGAAGCGCTGCAAGAGGCGCGTCACGAGAAGGGCCTTATTAAGGGCAGCAAGGCTCAGATGGCGTACCTCAGAGATCTGAAGAACGCGAAAACGCTCCGGAAAATCGTGCTCGCGGAGCTGATCGCCACGGGCGAGGTGGACCGGCCTGACGAGCATGACTCTGCAGGAAAGACTGACAAGCCCCCAGCTGAAGCGCCTGCCAGACCGCGCGAGAAGATCGACACATCTCGATATCGACCCGAGCAACACGACACCAGGGACGGTGCCGGCACCGTTTCCCCCAACGGCCCGCGGATCGTCGAACACACCAGAAAGTGGGGAGCCGACGTGACCACCACGTTGAATTCCGCCGAGCCGTCCGTGCTGGAACCAGCAGCGGAGCTCAACGTTGCGCCAGGCTCGATTGTCGTGGTCCGCGACGAGGAATGGCTGGTCACTCAGGCCGAGCAGGGCTCCGACGGGTGGCTGGTCCGCGTGCGCGGCCTTTCCGAACTGGTGGCCGATGCCACCGCGGCGTTCTACTCGAGTCTGGACGACATCCGGGTCCTCGACCCCGCGCAAGCCCACGTTGTCGCCGACGCTTCCGCTGGCTACCGCAACAGCCGATTGTGGCTCGAGGCCCTGCTCCGCAAGACCCCCGTTCCCTACGGTGACCAATCGCTGACGGTATCGACGCACATGCTCGCCGATTCGCTCGCATACCAGCGGACGGCGGTGGCAAAAGCCCTGGATCCCCAGCACATCCGCCCGCGCATCCTCATCGCGGACGCCGTGGGCCTCGGTAAGACCCTGGAGATCGGGATGATCCTGTCGGAGCTGGTCCGACGCGGGCGCGGCGAGCGGATACTCGTCGTCACCCCGAAGCACGTGCTCGAACAAATGCAGCACGAGCTGTGGTGTCGGTTCGCGTTGCCATTCGTGCGGCTGGACTCGGCAGGTATCCAGAAGGTGCGGCAGAAGCTACCGGCCACCCGGAACCCTTTCACCTACTTCAAACGGGCGATCATCTCGATCGACACGCTCAAGAGTCCCCGCTACAAGGCGCACCTCGAGCGTCAGCACTGGGACGCGGTGGTGATCGACGAGTCGCACAACCTCACCAATGTGGGCACCCTGAACAACGAGCTGGCCCGGGTGCTGGCCCCGAACACCGAGGCTCTGATCCTTGCCTCGGCGACCCCCCACAACGGCAAGGAGGAGTCGTTCGCGGAATTGCTGCGGCTGCTGGATCCGACCGTGGTCGCACCTGACGGCACGTTCACCAAGCAGGACGTGGAGACACTCCTGATCCGCAGGCACCGGCACCACCCGGAAGTCGCCGCCGAGGTGGGCAGCGACTGGGCCGAACGTGCCGAGCCGGTGCACCGCCTGGTTCGGCCCTCCGCCGCCGAGGACGCGGTCGCCGCGGAACTCTCGCACACCTGGCTGCACCCGCAGTCCGGTCGCTCCCCTTACTCCGGTGACACCAAGGGCCTGTTCCCGTGGACATTGGCGAAGGCGTTCCTGTCTTCCCCTGCCGCTCTCGCCGAGTCCATCAAGCAGCGCCGCGGCAAGCTCTCCGAGCACGACACCGATCAGCGCATCGAGTTGGAGGCCCTGGCCACCCTCGACCAACTGAACATCAAGGCCATGGGCGGGCAGGCCGGCAAGTTCGCCGCTCTCGTCGACCGCCTCCAGGAGATCGGCGTCGGACCGAAGTCCGGCACGCGGGCGGTGGTGTTCGCCGAGCGCGTCGCCACGCTCCGCTGGCTCACCGAGCACCTGCCTAAGATGCTGAAGCTCCAACCCGAGAACATCGCGATGCTGCACGGCGGCCTCTCCGACGTCGAGCAGCAGGAGATCGTCGACAGCTTCAAGCTGGAAACCTCACCGATTCGGGTGTTGGTGACCGGCGACGTGGCGTCGGAGGGGGTGAACCTGCACGCGCAATGCCACCATCTGATCCACTACGACATCCCGTGGAGCCTGATCCGCATCGAACAGCGCAACGGCCGCATCGACCGGTACGGGCAGAAGCACCCTCCGGTGATCTCCTCGTTGATCCTCGAACCGTCGGATCCGGATTTCTCCGGCGACCTGCGGGTGCTCTCCCGCCTGTTGGAGCGGGAGAATCAGGCGCATTCCACCCTGGGTGACGTCGCGTCGCTCATGGGCAAACACAGTGTGGGCGAAGAGGAATCGGTGATCCGCAGCGTCCTCGCGCAGAAGTCCAGCCTCGACGAAGAGATCCGCAGCGTCGAAGAGGTCACTGAGGGCGACGACCTGGATGCGTTCTTCGCGCAGTTCGACACAGCCGACGACGGCCAGGCCCAGCTCCCGGAATCGCCCCGGCAGAGCCTCTACCAGGACGACATCACCTTCCTCGACGAAGCCCTCCACGCCGCGTTCCACGACGTGCCCGGCAGCACGCCCGAACAGGGCGGGGTTGGCTGGAAGATCAACAAGGCCCATTCGATTGCGGAACTGATTCCCCCGAACGATCTGCGTCAGCGGCTCGGGCAGCTGCCGCAGAACTATCTGCAGCACGGCCGCGTCCTCGAACGTCTCAAGCTGGCCACCTCCCCGGCCGTCGGCGATGCCCAGCTGCGGATCGCGCGGGAGGGCAAGGGCATCAACGGCACCACCTGGCCCGAGGCGCATTTCCTCGGTCCGCTGCATCCGGTGCTGGATTGGGCCAGCGACCGGGCGCTCAGCGCGCTCGGCCGCAACCAGATCTTCGTGATCCGCGGCGAGGTGGACGTTCCGGCGGTGCTGCTGATGGGCACCCTGATGAACAAGCGCGGTCAGCTGATCTCGCGGGTGTTTTCCACCGCGGAGTTCCCCAACCCGAACAACCCCGACTTCTGCATGGTCGAAACCCGCGAGGATCTGAGCTTTCTCACCGAGGACACCGGTCTGCGGCCGGGTTCGGCGAACCCCGGACCGGTCGCCGACGCCGCCCGCTACCGGGACCTCATCCCCACCGCGGTCACGCATGCGCAGAAGGCGATGTACATGGTGCTCAACGAGCACGAGACCGCGGCCGAACAGCGCCTGAAGACCTGGACGAGCCGGGCTAATCGCTGGCACAGCGAGGCCGAGCAACTCGAGCTGTTCGGTGCGCAGAAGTCGAAGGTGGGCAAGCTTGCCCGCCGTATCCAGGAGGAGCAGCGGCTCGCCGAGCTGCTGGCACCGACCCAGCAGCTGGTACGTCCGCTACTGGTGATCGTGCCCACCGATACCCCCACCGCAAGCACCACCGGAAAGGTCCAGTAGTCGTGGCTTCCTTCGATTCCATCGTCATCGGCGAGGACTGGATCAGCGAGCACTACTTCACCACCGATTCGGTGAAGGAATCGTTCCAGGGCAAGGTGCTCGAGCTCCGCAAATACTGGGACGCCGAGGCCAAGGAGGACCGCACCACGGTGCGGCAAGAATTCCTTGCTGCGTGCCGGGAGCTGCAAACCCAGCTGGCTGCTCTGTCCGAGAACCCGGACGGCGCGGCCGCCGCGCACGCGCTGACTCGACGCGCCCTCGGATTCCCCGGCGATCTGACCACGTTCCACGGTGAGCGCGCGGGCGCGGAGCTGGATGTCCCGGCCGCTGTGCTGCCCGGCGTTACCAGGGTGCTGTTCCTGCAGGCACATCCCGTGGACTCCGTCGACGAGCTACTCGATCCCGACACCGGCCGGCTGATCGAACCCGCAACCGAGGAAAACAAGCCGATCGCGGCGGCGTCGAAGGTCGTCTCGGCCGCGTTCCGTACCGACCAACCCCCGGCGTTCGTCGTCGTCCAGGCCGGGCAGTGGCTGCTGCTCGCCGAGGCCGAACGCTGGGCGGAGGGCCGCTACCTGGCGGTGGACCTGCTGGTGGTCACCGAACGCCGGCACGATGCCCGCGGCGGTGAAATCGACCGGGTGGTCGCGATGTTCGGCCGCCAAGCCCTCACCCCGGACGCCGACGGCAACATCTGGTGGACGGGCGTGCTCGAAGATTCGGTCAAACACACCGTCGGGGTGTCGAAGGACCTGCGTGAGGGCATCCGCCTGTCCATCGAGATCATCGCGAACGAGGTGGTGCGCCGTCGCGCGGACCGGGGGTTGACGCTCGACGGTATCGACGGCCAGGAACTGGCGAAGCATTCACTACGCTTTCTGTATCGCATCCTGTTCCTGCTGTATGCCGAGGCGTCCCCGGAGATGCGGGTACTGCCCGCCGGCGCCCCCGAATACGGCGAGGGCTACGGCCTGGACCGGCTGCGGGAGCTGACGCTGACCGAACTGGTGTCGCCGCAGGCGAAGCACGGCACCCACCTCTACGAGTCCCTGGCGACCTTGTTCCGGCTCGTCGACCGTGGCCACACCCCGCACGCCCCGGAAGACGTCGCCGACGATCCGGCACCCGGCCTCGAGTTCAACCCGCTGCGCGCGGATCTGTTCTCGCCCGAGGCGACCGCACTGATCGACGAGGTGGGTCTGGGTAACGAGGCCACTCAGAAGGTGCTCGAACATCTGGTGCTGTCGAAGGAATCGAAGGGTCGTAAGGGCGCCGACCGCGGCTTCATCAGCTACGCAGAGCTGGGCATCAACCAGCTCGGTGCGGTGTACGAGGGGTTGATGTCGTACACCGGGTTCTTCGCCGAGGAAGACCTGTACGAGGTCGCGAAGAACGGCGACCCGGAAAAAGGCTCGTGGGTGGTGCCGGCGGACCGTGCCGAACACCTGTCCGAGTCGGACTTCGTGAAGGTACTCGATGAGGCGACCGGAGAACTGAAGCCGGTGATCCATCAGAAAGGCACGTTCGTGTTCCGTCTCGCCGGCCGCGAACGCCAACAGTCCGCCTCCTACTACACCCCCGAAGTGCTCACCCGCTTCGTCGTGTCGCAGGCTCTCGCCGAACTGCTCGATCAGAACGGTACCCGCACCACACCGGACGAAATCCTGCAGCTGACGATCTGCGAACCGGCCCTCGGGTCAGGCGCGTTCGCGATCGAAGCCGTGCGCCAGCTCGCTGCCGAATACCTCAAACGCAAGCAGGAAGATCTGGGCAAACTGATCGACGCCGATCAATACCCGATCGAGTTGCAGAAGGTGAAGGCGCACCTCGCGTTGCACCAGGTGTACGGGGTGGACCTCAACGCCACCGCTGTGGAGCTGGCAGAGATATCGCTGTGGCTCGACACGATGGTTGCCGGGCTGCAGGCACCGTGGTTCGGACTGCACCTGCGCCGCGGCAATTCCTTGATCGGTGCCCGGCGCGCGGTGTATTCGACCACCCAGCTGACCAAGAAGGCCTGGCTGACGACATCGCCCAAGGATGCGCCACTGGGTGAGGAAATCGGTGCCGGCATCCACCACTTCCTTTTGCCGTCGCAGGGATGGGGTGCGGTAGTCGACACTGTCGAAGCCAAGACGTACGCACCGGAGAAGCGTGAGGAACTGCGACTGTGGCGCAACGGCATCCGGTCGAATCCGAGCCCGGCGATCAAGAAACGACTTACCGCATTGGCGCAGCGGGTAGAAACACTGTGGGGATTCACGCTGCGGCGACTCACAATCGCCGAGTCGGAAGCTCGCCGCAACATCCACATCTTCGGCACCGACGAACCCGAGCACACACCGGCAATCACACGCGAGCAAATCGAGAAGGTATTGCACGACGAAAACGGCGCCTACCGGCGCCTGCGCCGGGCGATGGATGCGTGGTGCGCACTGTGGTCGTGGCCGCTCACCACGGACATCGAGCCGCCGGACTGGGATCAGTGGCTCGGCGGGCTCGAGGCGATCCTGGGTGTTCCACCGAAAGCTGGGAAGTTCGAGAAGTACGGGCAGACCAGCCTCGCCGGCGATCTGAGCTGGAGCGAGCTCGATGTCGCCGAGGACACCGACCGCACCTTCTCCCAATCCCTCCCGATCGACAAGGCAATCGACGGATTCCCGTGGCTGACAGTCGCTCAGTCCATCACCGACGCGCAGGGATTCCTGCACTGGGAATTGGACTTCGCACCGGTATTCGCTCGCGGCGGATTCAGTCTGCAGGTTGGTAACCCACCCTGGGTCCGGCCCGACTGGGACGAGTCCGGGGTACTCGCAGAATTCGATCCCTGGTGGCAGCTCACCGACAAACCCGCCGAGGACGTCAAACGCCGGAAGCGTGAGGAGACGCTTGCCGTCGCCGGGGCACTGGTTGCCTTCCTGGACGAGCGCGCCCGGCAGACCGGTGTAATCGAGAATCTCGGCTCCGGCGTGGACCGGCCGATACTCGCCGGGCTACGTACGGACCTGTATCGCTGTTTCATGGAGCACACTTGGCGTGCGATGGCGCCGGACGGAATCGTGGGACTCATCCATCCGGAGAGCCATTTCACCGAACTCCGCGCGAAACACCTTCGAGGGGAGGCGTATCGGCGATTACGCCGTCACTGGCAGTTCCGCAACGAGCGAAAACTGTTCGAGATCGGCAACACGCGTGAATACGGGGTGCACGTCTACGGAAATCGGCAATCCGTCGGATTCATCCAGGGATCGACGCTCTTCCACCCGGAGACCGCGGAACGCTCCCTCGTCCATGACGGCTCCGGGCCGGCACCAGGCATCAAGGACGACGAAGGGCGGTGGAGCGAGCGTCCCCACGCAGAGCGCATCATCGAGGTCACCGAATCAAAGTTATCCACATGGGCTGCGCTCATCGACGAACCCGGAACTCCATCCACCGAGGCGCGCATGCTCTACCCGGTGAACCAAGCCAGCGCCGAGGTGCTCGACAAGATCGCGGCCGCACCCCGAATCGGAGACATCGATTTCGAATGGACTCTTGGATGGAATGAGACCACCGACCGCAAGCTGGGGTACTTCAAATCCGACTCTGCCGTTCCCGAGGGGTGGGAGGACGTAATTCTTCAAGGCCCCCACCTGACCGTCGCTGCACCGTTGTATCAGCAACCAAACCTTATCTATAAGAGCTTCAAGGACTACTCAGCTGTCGATCTCGACGCGATCGGCGAGGATTTCATCCCTCGCACCAACTACCAGGTCGCCATGCCGTACGAAGAGTACATCGCCGCCTACCCGAAATGGCACGGCAAACCCAGCTCGACGTACTTCCGCCTCGCGTGGCGCCGCATGGCCGATTCTGCAACGGTCCGGACCCTCCACTCCGCCATCGTCCCGCCCGGGCCGTGCCACATCCATGGCGTACTGGATGCGCATCTTCCGACCACGGTCGATCTGTGTCTTGCCAATGGTTTTTGGTCATCCCTTCCCGTGGACTTCTTCATCAAGGCCGCTGGTGTCTCTGAACTCAATCAGGGCGTTATTCGTCGCCTGCCCCATGTCCGCAATCACCCCCTCGAACCCCAGCTCCTTCTACGCACCCTCCGTCTGAACTGCCTCGTCCGTCCTTACGCCCCCCTGTGGGCGGAGCTGCATGACGTTGAATGGCAGGAGGATTCGTGGGTTCCGCATATCGGGGTGGATTACGACGGGCGACCAGCAATTGGCCAAATCGAGCCAAAGTGGAAGTGGGCGACAGCCCTGCGCCGCGCCGCAGACCGCCGGCAGGCGCTCGTGGAGATCGACGCTATCGTCGCCATCATGCTCGGAATCACCGCAGAGGAGCTGACAACCATCTACCGCACTCAGTTCCCGGTTCTGCAGCAATACGAGCGCGCGGCCCTCTACGACGCCACCGGTCGACAACTCCCCGGCAAGCTGGCCTCCGAGTTCCGCAAGAAGGGGTCTCTTAGGTCGGCAGAGCTCACCGTCGACGGTGTCACCTACGTCGAACCGTTCGTCGGCGTCGACCGTGAGCGCGACATGGAGTTGGCGCACAAGCACTTCTCCGGCCTGGTCGACTGACTATGGCTGGTTCCGTGAACGCACAGCAGGAGAGCCGCATGCACGTACAGGTAAGGTCCAAGGATGACGCTGTCACCCGCGACCTCGTCAATGCTGTGTTGGCTCTCGATCCCAAACCGCGCGAAGTACGCTGGACCAGCCTAAGCCTGTGCATCCTCGATGCGGTGTGGAGCATCGGTGCCCGCTATGACATGGTCGTCGTGCCACTGGTGCGGAGGTTCGCAGCCGGGTTCGGTGTCGAATCACCCACCGTCAGGGCGGACAGCACCCTGGGACCCGACCCGATTCCCTTGTCAGCACTCGCGGGTCTGGACGTCGGGTCGCTGGTCGATAGGACCAACCGGCAACGCACCTCGACGCGCGGCGGAATCCTCAAGGCCGAAGCTGCACTCCGCCATTTCGCCGTGTTCGTCGAGCACGACGTCACAACTCTGGCCGAAGCTATCGAGTTGCTCTCCGACAGCCATCGCCTTGCCGATGTAGATTCCGCGTTGCGTCGGATTCCTGGGGAAGGCGGAAGCGGAATCCGGCGTGGCTACTTGTGGATGCTCGTTGGGAACGACGACCTGATCAAGCCGGACCGTATGGTGCTTCGTTGGCTGCGCCACCACGGCGTTGACGTCAGCCCGGAGGTCGCGCGGGGAGTAATCGCCACAGTGGCCGAGTCCCTTACCGCGACAACCGGAAAACCGGTCACACCATGGGAGGTCGACCACGCCATGTGGAACGCCGGCCGGTTATTACCGCCGACACGGAAACTGGGTATGTGAGATCGAACGGGGGCGGGGTGCGGCGTTGACGCCGACGTCGAGCCACGTGTAGTCGGTTGCAAGTAATGGTCAATGTCGTTCGTTGTCGAGGAGTCGCAAGTCATGGGAGCCCTGTTACCCACCCTGCAGGCAGAACACCTGCGCGAGGGTCTCACCGATTACCTCGCGACTACGTTCGCGCTCACAGATTCCGACGCGCAGGGCGCGTTGACGGACTTCATCGGAGGTCCCGACACGGGCATGTTCAAGGGCCCGTACGTGCGGCTGCGACTCCCGTTCGCGCCCGCCGGTGGAAATTGGGGACTGCACCTGGACTGGTGGCCCACCGAACCTCGCAGTTTCACCCCGTACGGGCACCAGGCCCGCGCGTTCGAACGGCTCTCCACCAAGTTCCAGGATCGGCCACAGCCGACGATGGTTACGACCGGCACCGGGTCCGGTAAGACCGAGGCGTTCCTCATCCCAATCCTCGACCATGTGCTGCGGGCGAAGAAGGCCGGCGTCACCGGGACCAAAGCACTGATCCTGTACCCGATGAATGCGCTGGCCAACGACCAGGCCGAGCGGCTCGCCGCCCTCGTCACCGAACACTCCGAGCTCAGTGGTGTCACTGCCGGTCTCTACACCGGCCAGCAATCCTCGGGGGGACGAACCCGAGTGTCCGAGCACGGCCTCATCACCGACCGCACCCTCATGCGGGATGCGCCGCCGGACATCCTGCTCACCAACTACAAGATGCTCGACCAGTTGCTGCTGCGTCCCGCCGACGCACCGCTGTGGCGACTGTCGGCGGAGTCATTGCAGTACATCGTCCTCGACGAGTTCCACACCTACGACGGCGCGCAGGGCACCGACGTCGCAATGCTGCTGCGCCGGCTCGGGCTGACGCTCAAGAGCCACTGGACCGAAACCTCGAAGGTCACCGATACCGATCGCGCCCGGCCCCTCGGTAAGCTCACGCCTGTCGCCACCTCCGCGACTCTGGGTTCGAAGACCGATCCGACCGCGATGCTCGGCTTCGCGCAGACGGTGTTCGGGGAAAAATTCGACGAGGACGCGGTGATCGGGGAAACCCGCATCACGACCGAGCATTGGCTCACGGACCGTCGCACCGACCTCGACCGGCTCTACCGCCCCGTCGATCCTGTGGTCGTCGACGCCGTCGACCGCATCTCGAAGGCCGCCGCAGCGGACACCCCGGGCCGCGACACCAACGTCGTCATCGCCCGCGCCGTGCTCGCGGAAGTGTACGAACGCGCCGACGATATCGATACCGATCGCACCCTCACCGACGCCGACCTGAAGGTGATGAGCAGCCCCGACGGGGTGCTCGATCTACTCAAGGGCCACCAACTGGTTGCGACCATCCTTGCGGAGGCCACCGACGCGATCTCCCTCGCCGACCTCGCCGCCCGGGTGTTCCCCGTACCGGCACTCGAGCGTAACGCGCGCCGCGTCGCCACCGCGCAGCAGCGGTTCCTGGGCTACCTGTTCGCGCTACTTTCCCACGTACGAGCCGAGGTCGGCCGCGCCGCCCTGAACGTGGATGTGCACCTGTGGATCCGCGAGCTGAGCCGCATCGACCGTGTCGTGCACACCAGCGCCGGCTACCGGTGGTCCGATGACGGCGACACCGAAGGTGACCACGAGCTGTACCTGCCGGCGATCTTCTGCCGGCATTGCGGCCGATCGGGGTGGGGTGCGCGACTCGGCCCGACCGGCAGCGCCCTCGACGTCACCGACGAGGCGATCCGCGCCGATCACGCCGCCGGCGCCTCTCGCTTCCGTGCCCTGATCGCCGCGCCCACCGAGGCCCAGGTCGACCGGGACGTGGAGGGGCTGCGCTGGTTCCACATCGATCACCGCGACATTCTCGACACCGCACCGGAACCGGACAGCGCCGACATGCTCGAGGGCGGGGTGCTGCCAATTCTGACGCTCATCGGGCCCGAGGCGGACGAGAAGTCCACCAAGGATGTGTGCCCCGCCTGCGGCGTCGACGACGGTATCCGCTTCCTCGGCAGCGCCGTCGCCACCCAACTGTCGGTGACCCTGTCAAACCTGTTCGGGGACAAGAACCTCGACGCCGGCGAGAAGAAGGCGCTGATGTTCACCGACAGCGTCCAGGACGCCGCGCACCGGGCCGGGTTCGTGCAGGCCCGCTCCCACAGCCTGAGCCTGCGCTCCACGCTGCGCGGCGCTTTGTCCGCCGGTCCGCTCGATCTGACCGAACTCGGTCAGGCCGTTGTCACCCGCGCTGGCAATGATCCGATCCGCCGCTACCAACTGCTCGCCCCGGATATCGTGGACCGCGAAGAGTTCTCCCCGTTCTGGAAGGCGGGCACCCACCACAGCTCCCGCCGTGCGGCGGAGAAGAAGGCCAAGCGCCGTCTGCAGTTCGACATCGACCTCGAGTTCGGTCTGCAATCCCGCACGGGCCGCACCCTGGAACTGACCGGCAGCGTCGTCGCCGAGGTGTATCTCGGGGCGCCCGGGCGAGCCGCCACCCTGGGTCGGCTCGCCGCCGAGAACACCGAGCGCATCCAGTTGAAGCTCTCCGAGAGTTTCGCGCCGGGCGAGCAGCGCACGATGTTCGACGATCCGCGCGGCGGCCAGCTGAGCCTCGGCGACACCGCGGGCCCGCCGATCGTCGATCGCGAGGCCCTGGCCAGGTGGGTCCGCGGCACCGTCGAACGCATCCGCACCCAGGGCGGCATCCATCACGAATGGTTGCGCCGCTACCTGGAGAAGAACGCCAACCGGTACCACATCTGGACCGGCCGCCCCAAGGGTGAAGGTATGCCCGCATTCCCCAAAGGCAGGCCCGCACCGACGTTCCCCGCATTTGGGTCCGGATCCCGTTCGCTCCCTGAGGGTTTCGATACGATCACCTCGCCGTCGTCCTGGTATGCACGCTGGGCGTCGCGGTGCCTGGACGTCTCACCGTACGACGGGGCGTTCCTCGCGAAGGCGCTGTTCGCTCTGCTCACCGAGCAGCGGGTGCTCGAGACCGTCACCACCGAAACGGGCACCACCGTCTACGGGCTGCAGCCCACCACCGTGCAGGTCAGCGCACCCAGCCTCGAGGACCTCGAGAACCGGAAACACCTGCTGGTGTGCGATGTGTGCCAGACACCCGTGCCCGGAAGCGCCACTGTCGTCACCGAGATGGACGGCGCGCCGTGCCTGCTGGTGCGCTGCCCGGGCACCCTGCACCGGGCACCGCGGAACGAGAACTTCTACCGCCACCTGTACGACTCGTCGGAGATGAAGCGCGTCGTGGCGCGCGAACACACCTCGCTGCTGCCCACCGAGACGCGGCTGGAGTACGAGACGGCATTCAAGAAGGGCGGCGCCGACCCGCAGGCCCCGAACGTGCTGGTTGCCACCCCGACGCTGGAGATGGGCATCGACATCGGTGACCTGTCCACAGTCATGCTCGGCTCACTGCCACGATCGGTGTCGTCGTACCTGCAGCGGGTGGGCCGCGCCGGCCGCCTGACCGGCAACTCCCTCGTCCTCGCCTACGTGCGCGGCCGCGGTGAACATCTGCCGAAACTGTTCGATCCGCTGTCGGTGATCCAGGGTGAGGTGCGTCCACCTGCGACGTTTCTCAACGCCGAGGAGATCCTGCAACGTCAATACGTGGCGCACATCCTGGACCGGTTTGCGCGCGACCCTCAGCGGGTGGCGCCGAAGGACGCCCGCGCAGCGCTCGGGAATTTCGACGAGGGCAGCTGGATGGCCGACGTCATCGAGCATTCCGACACTCACGCCGCAGGGCTGACCACCGGATTCCTGAATCAGTTCGGCGGACTACTCAGCAAGGACGCCGAGGCGGCACTGCTCGCCTGGGCCACTCCGGCCGAGAACGGCGAGCCCAGCGGACTCGTGGAACACTTGCAACACACCGTGCACCGGTGGAACCGAGACCTCACGGAGCTGACCGCCCGCAAGGATGCCGTTGAGCAGCAGATGCCGGACCTCGAACGAAGGTCCGATTCTCCTGCGGCAACCGACGACGATCGGCGGGCACTGCGCACCGCACAGGGCTCTCGAAAACTGCTGGCCGCTCAGATCCGTTCCATCACCGACGAGTACTGGATTTCGGTCCTCGAGGCGTACGGAGTCCTTCCCAACTACACCCTGCTCGACGACTCGGTGACCCTCGACGTCGGTGTCTCCTGGATCGACCCCGACAGCTCCGCCTACATGGGCGATTCGATGAGTTACCAGCGCGGTTCGCGCATTGCGCTCACCGAACTCGCCCCCGGCGCCACCTTCTACGCGCAGGGTCTGGCAGTGAAAATCGACGCCGTCGACCTCGGCACCGGCGAATCGAACATCCACACCTGGCAGGTGTGCCCGCAGTGCGGATGGATCGGGATCAGCCCCGCCGGCGCGGAGCCGAAGCTTGCCTCTGCCTGTCCCCGCTGCCGGAACACCGCGATTTCGGATGTCAGCCAGCGCATGCACGTGGTGGAGATGGAGCGAGTGTCCGCGGAGGTGCGCCGCGACGAGGCCACCATCAGCGACGGCCGCGACGACCGGCACCGCGAACCGTTCACCGTCGCGGTCGCCGCGGACATCGATCCGGCGCATGTCGGCCGGGCCTGGTTCGTGCAGGATCGAGACTTCGGCGCAGAATACTTGCGCCGTCTCGACATTCGGTGGCTCAACCTTGGTAAGCGAACCTCACAGGGTAAGAAACGAATCATCGCCGGTGAGGAATCGGCTACCGGCCTGTTCCGGGTGTGCGCGGCGTGCGGGCAACTCGACACGGCGGCCGGCCGTAACGACCAGTACGAGCACCGCACCTGGTGTCGACTACGCAAGGCCGACACCGAGGACGTCCGCGAGATAGCTCTGGCTCGTACCCTACGTACCCAGGGCGTGCTGCTGCACCTGCCGCCCCAACTCGAATACGACAACTTCGCCCATCCGAGCCTCAGCGCTGCCCTCCTGCTGGGTCTGCGTCAGGTGATCGGCGGCTCCCCCGAACACCTCGCCGTCGCCACAATCAGCGACGCCCTGCGCGCCCCGGACCGTCGCGCGCTGCTCATCCACGACACCGTGCCCGGCGGCACCGGTTATCTCGCTGAGTTCGCCGACCCGGAGAAGGTATATGCGATGCTCGCCGCTGCCCGGAAAGTGGTTCGCGAATGCCCGTGCCGCGAGGAGGAGCGGCTCGCCTGCCATCGTTGCCTACTGCCGTTCGCACCGCCGCACGAGCTGGACAAGGTTTCGCGGACCACCGCCTTGAAGGTTCTCAATGAGATCCTCGATGCGGGAACGCATTCCGAACCCGACCTCGACGATTGGAATGCCTATATCACCGAGGAGGCGCCGCCGGTGCCGCCCGCGAGCGACGAATCGTTCCTGGAGAAGGACTTCTACACCGCGTTCACCGGCCGGCTGCGATCCATGGGTGCCGCCGTCGTCGAGAAACCGGGCACCTACGGCCCGTCTGCGACCATCACGCTCCAAGGCAAGAAGATTCGCCGTTGGTCGCTCGTCCCGCAGGTACTGCTGGGCACGGTGAAACCGGATTTCGTCCTGCAGACCACCGACAGCTCGATCCGGCCTATTGCGATATTCGCCGACGGACGCGCTTTCCACGCCTCCCCCGGCTGCAACCGCGTGGCCGACGACGCCCATAAGCGCGCCGTGCTACGCGAGACCGGCTATCTGGTGTGGTCCTTCGGCCACGAAGATCTGCAGCGCTTCAAAAGCAGCGACGAGCAGACCCCCTCGTGGTTCGACGAGAACGCAGCCAAGGTCGTCACCACAAACTTCCATGTACGACCTGCACTGTTGAGGTTGCTCGCCAAGGATCCTGTGACGCAGCTGCTCGAGTTCATGGTCGACCCGGATATCGCGTCGTGGGAGGCATTCAGCCGCGCATTGCCGTATCTGTTCGTCCGCCGGGACAATCGGGCTCACTCGGCCGCCGAGTCGATGCTGGAGTCCGCCCTCGCCGCCTTGAACGGCTCTCGCCCTTTCTCCGGCAGTGGCACGGACATGTGCTGGTCACTCACCGAGGGCACGCTGACGGTAGCCGCCGCCGTCACCTCACCCGCAGACCGGTCGGCCACCGCGGTCCTGGCGCTCGACGACCGCGACGACGTCCTCGACAACCTCGACGGGCGCGCCTGGAAGGAATGGCTGCGTCTGTCGAACTGGCTGGGCATCGCCGATCGTCACCGCATCACCACACGGTCACAGCTCGAAGCCTCTCCCACGCCGGTCCCCACCGGAGTGGTCGAGGAACAGCCGCTCCCCTCCGAGTGGCAATCGCTGCTCGACGAGACAGTGTCGGACGCCGAACGCGTCCTCATCAGGGCACTGGCTACCACCGATCCACGCGTACCCGTACCCCTACTCGGCTACGAAACCGATGAAGGCGACGTGCTCGATCTCGCTTGGGAAGGGCAGCGCATCGGCGTGGTGCTCGACGGGTCTGCAACCGAGGCAAATACGATGGCCGACACCGGCTGGACCTTGTGCCCACCCGATGCGGCACAGATTGTCGCAGTGCTGAGAACGAACGGGGTGTTATAAGTGGCGAATTTGGTCATCGCATCGAATAACAAGGCGATGCGCAAGCTCGACCGGTCCGTCAAGAACAAGGTGATGGACTTCTTCGAGAAGCTCAGTGCCGACGACACCGCACCCGGACTGCATATCGAGCCGCTGAATGTCGCCGCCGATCCCCGGGTCCGCACCGGCCGGGTCGATCTGCATTATCGTGCGATTCTCTTCCGCGTCGAGGACCAATTCGGCGACCCCACGTACATCTACATGGGCACCTGGCCGCACGACGAAGCAATCAGCCTCGCCGGGCGTTCCACACTTCGAGTCAATCCCATCAACGGCGCACTCGAAGGCATCATCGGCGAACTCGACGGCACCGCCGACCGCAAGAAACGTGTGGTCGTGCCCGACCCCACCGGCGAACTCGACCGGGCACTCAAGAAGCCCACCGACACCCCGCCCTATCTCGCTGGTCTCGGATTCACTCTTGCGGACCTCACCGACAAGCTCGGCATCGACCCCGCGATTGCGGAACTCGCAATGGAGGCGCCCGACGAGGACGCGATCCTGCATATCGCCGAGAAGGCCCTGGAATGGGAGGGCAGCGCGCTGCTCGAGCTCATCACCGGGATCAGCATCGACGAGATCCGCACCAAACACGGATTTACCGAGACGCCGATCGATCCGACACTCGACGAGGACCAGCAAATCCTCGAGGCACTCGAACGTCCCGCATCGAAGATGCAGTTCGCCTACATCGAAGACGACGAGGAGTTGCGTCGCGTCATCGAAAGTGGCGACTTCGGCGCTTGGCGCACATTTCTGCACCCCGAGCAGCGAACCTACGCAGAGAAGGATCAAGGCGGGTCGTTCCGCTTGTCCGGCGGAGCCGGCACCGGCAAGACGGTCGTAGCGATACATCGGGCCCGGCGCCTCGCCAAGCAGAATCCCGACGCCCGGATAATCCTCACCACCTACAACAAGACCCTCGCTCTGGGTCTCGAAGCGGACTTGCGGTTCCTCGACCCCAGCATCGCTATCGCGTCCAAGCCCGGCAGCCCCGGCGTCTATGTGCGCGGCATCGACGCCCTCGCCAAGGCCGTGCTGGACCAGGCCGAGGATCTCGGCCCGGCCAGCGAAGCCGTCCTGGGCGCGGCCTACCACTTCGGCCACGCGCGCACCCGCCCCGATGTGGTGTGGCGCGAGGTGATCAATGCAACCGACAGTGGGCTCGATCCGAAACTGGCGACGCCGAACTTCCTCGAAAACGAATATGTCGCGGTCGTTCTCGCCAACAAGGTGACCACACTCGAGCAGTACGCCAAAGTAGCGCGGCCAGGGCGTGGAGTACGCCTGAGCCGACCACAGCGTATGGCTGTGTGGAAGCTCATCGAAGGGTACCGGCGGCACAGCCGCATGGACGGCACCCTCAGCTTTCCGGAGGTACTTGCCGTCGCCGCCGAACACCTGCGCCTACGAAACGAAGCCCACCGTAGGCATATCGCCGACCACGTCATTGTCGACGAAGCCCAAGACCTCCATGCCACACACTGGGCGCTGCTGCGCGCACTGGTGGCCGAGGGGCCCAATGACCTGTTCATCGCGGAGGACTCCCACCAACGGATCTACGGTCAGCCCGTCGTGCTCGGCCGACTCGGCATCAAGATCGTCGGCCGGTCCCGGCGGTTGACGCTGAACTACCGCACCACCGCACAAAACCTACATTTCGCCGTGGGAATTCTCTCCGGCGCCGAATACAAAGATCTCGAACAGGGCGAGGAATCCACCACCGAATACCGCTCCGCGCGCCTCGGCCCCAACCCGCGCCTGATCGAATGCTCCTCCCAGACAGAAGAAATCGAGACAGTAGTAGCGCAGATACAACAGTGGATCGATGACGGCATCGAGCCGGAAACCATTGCCGTGCTCACCCGCGGACTGGACGAGCGCGGTCGGTTCGTCCGCGCGCTCGGCGAACGCGGCATCGACGCCCGCGCCCTCGAAGACAACCAGCCCTCCTCCGGCCACGTGCAAGTCCTGACCATGCACCGAGCCAAGGGGATGGAATTCTCTCGCGTCATCCTCGCCGGTGTAGACGACGCCCACGTCCCCTCACTCGCTTCACTGCGCGCCGTGCCGGAGGAGGAGAAAGACGAAGCGATGCTTCGGGAACGGTCGCTGCTGTATGTATCCGCAAGCCGCGCGCGCGACGAACTCGTGGTGACGTGGAGCGGAAAGCGGTCCGCACTGATCGGAAGATAGGCAACATCGAATTCGAATGGGGTGACGCAGGTGACGAATCTAGTCTTGGCGTCGAACAACAAGCCGATTGGCAAGCTGACGGCTCCGTAAATAACAAGGCGATGGACTTCTTCTAGAATCTCAACGCCGATGACAACAATTACCCGGAAGGTAGAGAGATCATTTCTGTTCACATTAAATTGATCGACCAACGGTACGACGACGCTTGTGACGACGATGGGAACCTCGATTTCGAGGACGGAGCTCCCATCAGCGGCCTAGGCCCAGCACTTTATGGTTACGATATAGGCAAAAGTGGGGTGCTGGCCGTATACACAAACCTGAACTCCGCTGGGATCCGAACAAAATTCGTTTCCGTTCATTTTGGACCGAGCGATTGGGCAGCCATATACGGCACACCGCAATCCGAAATCAGTGGCATGGACGATGACGAATACGACTTGGAAGTCAAGCGCGAAGCGCAGATTTGGAACGAGTCGAACTAGCACACCCGTAAGGACACCTGCGAACTGCGGCGGAGTTTACTGCTCGACAGCTGCAAACTCCGCCGCGATCACAAGCTTGAGCACAACAAGATTTGAGAACTAAGCCTGTACGAACCATGACGGTGTCACCTCGACGGTCGCAGTAACGGACGAGGCAGCATTCTCCCCTCAGTCTCGACTATTGATTGCCTTTCTAGCAATTCCTTCATATCGCTGGTCAACGCAGCTTTGATTTCAGCACCGAGTCTTGCCCACCCGAAGAATCGAGCAACCTCACGAAGCAAGTCAGCGCTCGAGATACCGGGGCTATCTTCAACCAGGCGTCTCATTGCAAACTGCCGCTCGACCGCGGGTACGTGGGCGACCTTTCGATTGCACTGACTTGTTGGAGTGCGCGCTACAACAACGTCGCGGTCAGGGAGGTCATACGCTGTGCCCAGCGCTACGATTCGCTTCTTCCTCAATAGGGACTTAAGGACAGTTCGGATCCGCTTCTGGATAACTTGCCCCGACTTGGATAGTAACCACGCGGATCTGACTCGCGTGAAGATCAATTCTTCCTCGATCGGCCCTTCACATTCGAGCACTTCGAGCACGAGGATTGCAATCACATCGGTGGAGTCGGTGTCTTGCAGCTCAATCCAGTGGCGGCCAAGTTCACGAGCTGCCTCTTGCCGGATCTCATACAACTCACCCTCGCTGAGGTGCTTATACTCCTGCGCCCAATCAGGCGCGTAATCCTCGACGGAGACGAACTCCACCGTTCGGGCCGCAGCTGGAATCTGAGGGAGTTCAGGTGCCGTCTCCCGATCTTCCGACTCCTCAACGGCGTCAATAACGGCGTCAATCACCTCCGGTTGCGCATCCACAGCGAACGGATCCACAGCACACGCAGTTTCCACTGCCGCCCGGAGTCGTGCCATGGCGTCACTACGATTGCGATACCAGTCGGTACCCCAGATCCGATGCAGTTTCCAACCAAGATCGCGAAGAACCGCTTCGCGCAGCCGGTCTCGATCTCGAGCAGCTCGCGACGAGTGATACATCGCACCATCGCATTCGATGCCCAGCGCGTACGCACCTGGTGCATCCGGATGACGCACTGCCATGTCGATTCGGTATCCGGCGACGCCGACCTGCGGCTGGACCGAGTATCCCCACTCCTTCAGGACATCGAGGACCGATTGTTCAAATGGGCTTTCAGGCTCCGCATCCGGATCCGCCGTCTGTGTTGCGAGGATGTTGGGTCCATACTCTGCGTACTCCAGGTAACGCTTCAAATGCTGAACGCTCTTGTTCGTACTGTCTGAAAGTTCGCTCCCCCGGAACGACGCCACGACCTCCATACGGCGCCGCGCACGCGTCACTGCGACGTTCAGCCGCCGCCACCCGGCATTTCTGTTGATAGGACCGAACTCTGATCGCAGGCGCCCTTGTGCGTCACGTCCGTACCCGATGGATAGGATGATGACGTCTCGCTCGTCCCCCTGGACGGTTTCCAGGTTCTTCACGAAGAACCCGTCCAGCCGATTTTCCGTGAAGAACCTCGCGAGGTCCGGGCGATTCTTGAGGGCCCTGTCGACTGATTCCTCGATCGCCTCTGCTTGCACCTTGGACAGTGCAACCACGCCGAGGGTAAGTGCCGGGCGTGTCTCGAAGTGATGTATGACCCTTTCCGCGACATAAGCGGCTTCGATCTGGTTGTCCCGCCGGCCGCCTCGGTCATACACGCCATCGACCTTGAAAAACTCCACACCGATGTCGTGGCCGTCTTCGCGTGATCCTGGGAACGTCACCATCGAGTTCTCATAGAACTCGTGGTTGCTGTAGGCAATGAGATGCTCGTGCCGGCTCCGATAATGCCAGCGCAACGGGAGAGATCGCAGGATGCCACTCGCCTTACAGCTGTCGAGAATGGACTCGAAGCCAGATTCGTCCTCCTCCCATTCATCTTCGTCGTTGCTGTCGCTTGCGGCATTGAAGAACGAAGTGGGAGGTAGCTGCCGCGGGTCACCAGCAACCACGAGCGCGTCGCCACGGTAGATCGAGTTCACGGCGTCTTGAGGCAGGACCTGTGACGCTTCGTCGAAGATGACGACGTCGAATCGGTAGTCCGAAGACAAGAATTGACTGACGGTGAGCGGGCTCATCATGAAACACGGCTTGATTAGCCGCACGACTTCACGCGTTTCATCGAGCAACCGACGAACCGGCATGTGACGCCGCTGTTTCATGGCTTCTCGACGCAAAACTGCCGCTTGCCCAACCGTGGTCTTTTTCGGACGCTTGGCATTGCATGCGGCGATCACGTCAGCGTGGGCCGCCTCGACGAGTTCACGGTCCAGATCCTGGAAACGTGCCACCAGATTGTCCCGGTCGACACCGCGGTGCGGCTTGAGTCGTTCATCTTTCGCGAAGTGGTGCTCGACCCATGCCACAAGCACTGCGCGTTCGACCGCTGCGGGGAAGTCGTGTGCGGACGCCCCGCGTTGTGCGAGCTGCGAAGGCAAGTCCCGGAGACGGTACTTGTCGAGAGTGCCAAGTGCATCGCTACATGCGAGCCACGTCTCTGGACCGTACGGGTCGTCAGCGAGGAGGTCGAGTGCGGCCTCAGCATCCGCCAACGATGTCAACAGTTCGTCCCCGAGTTCACTGCGCCGCTTGGGCTTGAAGCAGTCGAGAAGACTTTTCCGCTGTCGCCTCCAGTCCTCGAAGTACGTTTGAAGCGAATCGTCCGGCTCGATCGTGAGCATCATTGCAGCAACAGGTTCGTCCAGTGGCGCCGAAAACCCACTCCTGCCGGCCCGACGAACCGATTGCGCCCACTTCACCGCCTCTCGAATCCGTGCAGGATCTGTGTCGAGGCCAGCGTAAAGCGCCCCGAGCAACCCTCGGTATGTCTCACCGGTGTCCATGAAGGCCTTTTCGAGACGACGCGCTGTCGCGGCTGCCGACACCGCTGAACGCGCAGTGGCCACTGTCAGGAGGGGACCCTCGTCTACTACCTTCGCCACCGTGCGTACCAGCTCTTCGATTTCGGAAAGCGGTTCCAGGTGAGCGCGAAGCCAGTTCGCCGCCTCGCCGGCTGTAACAGTCAACAGAGCGGGGCCTGATAGCCCCAGACTCGGATGACTGACCGCCTGGTGCCAATCGGTCAACCTTTGAAGAATGCCAAGGACTCGCTCCTTCAAGTCCTCAGCCGGGACATATCCGTCGGCAATCGCCGCAATCAGCTTCGTCCGAAGCATGGGCTCATGGAGAGAATCCGACGCCGATCGCACGATCGAATCGACAGCTTCGAGGGCCTCGGCCAGCGCCTCGATATCAGGATTGCCTTCTGGCGCGTAGCGACCGAGGAGTTCGACCTGCTCGACGGTAGCGTGACGATCCGGCTCGCTGTCCAGTTCTTCGATTGCGAGACGAATCAGTCGCCTTGCAGTTTCAGAGTACCCCGATTGGTCGGCCATGGACTTTTCGAGCGACTCGAGCGTTGTGCCCAAACCTTCGTACCATGGTCCGAGCAGCTTTCGATCCTGCGGCCCAAAGCTCAAGAAGGTTGCAACTTCGTCCTGCGCTTTGTGCGCGGATGCTACGGCCAGACGGGCCGTGCCCAGCGTATGGTCACTCGTATCGGCCCTGAAAGGGCCTATCGTGCACAATATTTTGTCCACGAATTCACATGCCGACTCCAGAGGCTCGAGGTGCGCCTGCGCCCAGTAGGCAGCTCGCCCGAGCGAGACGTCCGACAGCTCGGGCGAGCGCTCGGATATTTCTGGCAGCCCGAGCGTGTGCTTCCATGACTCGAGCAGTGCCTTCAGTCGAGTGCCTTCATCGACGAGAATGGGATCCAGCGCATGCCCGTCCGCTAATTGTCCTCGAAGCACGGCCCTGGTCCTGGGATTCTTCAGGACGTTCGGCACGAGGTCGTGAATCGCTTCGGCGTGGACCAGTGCCGAGCGAAGTGCCTCCGTCTCCACCGCGACTGTTTCCGCGTTTACGAAGCGGCCGAGTAACTCTTCGTAAGATCCACACAGGGCGCGAAGGTCTTGATATGCGGTGCACCACTCCAACGCCAGTGGCAACGCATCATAAAGTTCAGACCGCCACGTCCCACCGACCGCCTGCGTCGCTATCACTCGACGATCAGAACGTACTTGCCTGGAGAAGAATGCGCTGAACCCGCGCGGTCCATCGCCCAAACGTGCAATCACATCCGACAGCTCGGGTACATCGACAATCTCCGGAAGAAACACGTCCTCTGCGTGCGACTCGGCTCTGGACAGACACTCTACAGCTGCACTAATCGCCCGAACGGCTTCCCGCACCTGAGGGAGGACATCGGGGTCGAACCATTCAGTCAGCGCTCGATTCGGAACTGCGCTCCACTCGATGAGTTGCACAAGCACGCTGACATCTTCGACCTTCTCGGGGTCAGGGCAGCCCAGCCGGCGCGTAAGCGAGTTCGCCAGCGCGTCTGCCGTCTTCAGCGTATCCACCGACCCGCTAAGCGCCTCCCTGAGGCGACCGAGCTGCTTATGGTTCCATCGCTCAAGGTCCAACCCCGATGGACGCAAATCCGCAAGAGCAATCTCGCTGGCGGAATGGGTGACCACGAGCGAACGATCGAGCTGCTCCCAATTTCGGCCCGCTTGCGCAGTTGCCGCATCTCTGGCTTGTATCGCGTGATCGCGCCTTAGGAAGAACGCTGACAGCTTCTCAGCCGTCAAGGCAACTGCCGCCGCCTTCGCGTCCCGCGCAAGCCCTGGGGTAAACCACCGTTCTAGCCTGGAAAATTCGTGGTTGTTCACCGATCCGAGCATGTAGATAAGCGAAAGCGCCTGTCCTGCAGGGCATAATGGGACTTCTCTAGGGTTCCATCACGCAGGCGGGAAGGCACTTCGCAGGTG
>NZ_JAUZMZ010000003.1:0-67594 GCF_036327435.1 Rhodococcus chondri
GTCGCCGCACCGAGGAAGACCTCATCGCGAACACCCCCGCCGACGGTCTCGTCGGCGGGTCGGCACGGATCGACGGCGCCGAAGTGGTCGTGATGTCCTACGACTACACGGTGCTCGCCGGTACCCAGGGCCTGTACAACCACCGCAAGACCGACCGGCTGCTCGAGCTCGCGGCGCGCCGGAAGGTGCCGCTGGTGCTGTTCGCCGAGGGCGGCGGCGGGCGGCCCGGTGACGTCGACGCCGGCCCCGGATCCGGTCTGGAACTGGCGACGTTCCGGGCGATGGCGTCGCTGCGCGGGCGCGTCCCCACGGTGGCCGTGGTCTCGGGCCGGTGCTTCGCGGGCAATGCGGCGCTCGCGGGGGTCTGCGACGTGCTGATCGCGACCCCCGACGCCAATATCGGCATGGGCGGGCCCGCGATGATCGAGGGCGGCGGTCTCGGTGTCCACCGTCCCGAGGACATCGGCCCGATCGACGTGCAACGCCGCAACGGCGTCGTTCATCTCGTGGCACGCGACGAACCGCACGCGGTCGCGACGGCCAGGCGGTACCTGTCGTTTTTCACGGCCGCCACAACCGGGTTCGAGGCACCCGATCCGCGTCTCGCACGTCACGCGGTGCCCGCGAACCGCCTCCGCGCGTACGACGTACGCGCCGCGGTCACAGCGATAGCGGACGTCGGTTCCGTGCTCGAGCTTCGCGCCGACTACGGCGTCGGCATCGTCACCGCTCTCGTCCGGGTCGAGGGCGCCGCGTACGGTGTGCTCGCCAACAGCAGTCACCACCTCGGCGGCGCGATCGACGCCGAAGCGGCGGACAAGGCCGCCGACTTCCTCGAACTGTGCGAAGCACATCGACTGCCGGTCGTGAGCCTGTGCGACACCCCGGGATTCATGGTGGGACCGGAATCGGAGAAGGACGCGACGGTTCGCCGATTCGGCAGGCTCTTCGTCGCGGGTGCGCGCCTGACGGTGCCGTTCGGCACGATCATCCTGCGCAAGGGCTACGGGCTCGGTGCGATGGCCATGGCCGGGGGATCGTTTCATGCACCGCAGTTCACCGTCGCTTGGCCGACGGGGGAGATCGGTGGCATGGGACTCGAAGGTGCTGTGCGGCTGGGATTCCGCAAGGAACTCGACGCCACACCCACTCCCGACGCGCGCGAGGAGTTGTTCGAGCAACTCGTCGCGGCCGCGTATCAGCGGGGCAAGGCGCTGCAGGCGGCGACGATCTTCGAACTCGACGACGTCATCGACCCCGCCGACACCCGCGCGTGGATCGGTCGGCTGTAGCGGACCCGAAGCTGGGTACCCCTCACCCATGGTCACCTATCCCGGCGCACAGGAATTTCTTCCCGACACCCTCGACCTGCCTTCCCTGGCGGCCGCCTCCCGTGGATGCCGCGGCTGCGACCTCTACAAGGCCGCCGAGCGCACGGTGTTCGGGGCAGGGTCGGACGAGGCGCGGATGCTGCTCGTCGGCGAACAGCCCGGCGATCAGGAGGATCGGGCGGGCGAGCCGTTCGTCGGTCCGGCCGGGCGGCTGCTCGACAAGGCGCTGGAGGACGCAGGGATCGACCGTGGCACCGTGTACGTCACCAATGCGGTCAAGCACTTTCGGTTCGAGCGCGCCGCGAACGGCAAGCGCCGCATCCACAAGAAACCGTCGGGCGGTCAGATCGCGGCGTGCCGGCCGTGGTTGCTCGCCGAACTCGACACGGTGCGGCCCGACGTCGTGGTGTGTCTCGGTGCGACCGCCGCGCAGGCGCTGCTCGGAAAGGACTTCAAACTCACCGAGCATCGCGGGGAGGTGCTGCGGCTCGACGAGGAACTGCGCAGCTCACACGACCCGGCGGTACTCGCGACCATCCACCCCTCGGCGATCCTGCGTGCGCGTTCCAACCGGGACGACGCATTGCGTTCGCTGGTGGGCGACCTGCAGCGCGCGGCGAGCCTGCGCTGACCGTCTACGCGGTGGTGGCCAGCGCGGCCGCCAGCCCGAAGACGACCGCCATGGCGCAGACCTCGAGCACGGAATTGCGCAGCGAAATGTCCGCGGTCGTGCGGTGTGCGGCCGCGGCGGGCACCCAACTCCGCCGCCACACCCACGCCAGGATCAACAGCGCCGCGAGCGCCGCGGCTTTAGCCAGGACGAGCCGTCCGTACCCGCTATCGAGGAGGGCGGTGACCGAGCCGACCCGCACTGCCGCGTTGATCAGGCCCGTCGCCGCGAGCGCGCTCACGCACTGCAACGCGAGCGTCGAATAGCGCGGCAGCAGCTGCGCCCAGGCTCCTCGCGAGCGCACGGTGAGCGCGAGCGCCACGAGCACACCGGCCCACAAGGCCGCTGCCAGAACGTGGACGGCCCCGAGCACCGAGCCGAGCATCTGCTGCGACATGTGGCCCGTCACCGGCCGCGCGATGAGCGCGAGCGCGGCGGCGACGAGGACCGGCTCCGAGGGCCACCGCGCCGACCTGCGGTACGCCACGGCGGCGGTGACCGTGCACGCGGCCACGCACACCCACGCCAGAGCGGCGGTCCCACCTGCTCCGGCGGCGCCGATGTATTCGGCGAACAGCGCGGCGTCGAGCCCGGTGACGGGAACGTCGACGGCCGCGGCCGCTTCGAGGACGAGCTGGACGGTCTCGAGCAGCAGCCACACCCCGCCGAGCACGGCGAGCGCGCGCCACACGTCGTCGAGCACAACCGGGGGACGCCGCTCCCCACGGACCATCGCCGCAAGGGTGGCGAGTCCCAGCACCGCGGAGCCCGCGCTCAACGACAGGGCCCGCACCCAGCTCGACAGGGCCGGATCCGCGAGGAGACGCGCGACGGCGACGCCCGCGAGGGCACCGGCAGCGACCCCGAGGAGCCACCGCCGGCGCACCGCGAGCATCCGGGTCAGGCCTTGGGCTTGCGCAGAGCGAACCACAATCCCGCGCCGACCACGACGACACCGGCGGCGACGAACCACCAGACGGCAGGTCCGCTACCGCCGTCCTCACCGGCCTGATCGGAGGACTCGGCGTTGCCCGAAGCGGCCTTACCCGGAGTTCCGGATCCCTCCTGCGTGAGGGTGAACGTGCGGGTACCGCTCACGGGGTGTCCGTCTGCGGACGTCACGCGGTAGGCGATCGTGTAGTCACCGGTGGGACCGAGATCGCCCACCTCGACGCTCACGGTCGCGCCGTCGACGACGGGTTCGCCTTTCGACCACAGGTTGCCGTCGGGGCCCACCACGGTCAGGGCCGCGAACTGTTCCTGCATGGCCTCGTTGAACGTCACCTCGACCCGCTCGGGGCTCCGGGCGATCTGTTCGCCGTCCTCCGGGGTGCTCGACAGGACGACGGAGTGCGCCGCGGCGGGCCCGGAGGCGAGCATCAGGGCTGCGGCCAGCGTGGCGACGACGATGAGAAGACGCTTCATGCCCGCCGCCCCCGGATCAGGGCGCCGAGTCCCAGGGCTGCGCCGAGCGCACCGAGGACCAGGCCGATACCGCCGAGCCAGCGCGCCGTGGTGTCGGTGCCGCCGGCAAGGTACCCGTCGTCGCTGCTCGCGGCGAGCGTCACGCTCGGTGCGGGCTTTTCCGGTTCTGCGCCGCCGGATGCGGGCTGGTCCCACGCGACGACCTCGCCGTCGCTGTAGGTCTGCACGGCCGGGAACAACACTTCGTCCTCCTCGGGCAGCGGACCGACGGAGAGCACGAACTGCTGGAATTCGCCGGGACCGACGCTGACACCGGGGTCGGCGGTCCACGTGACCGCGGTCGCAAGGCCGGTGCCGGGATCCTTCTCGACGGTTGCCGTCCACCCGGCCAGCGGCAGGGTGCGTGCGGACTTCAGCCCGGGCAGTTCGACGGTCAGTGCGGTGGTGCCGGCGGTGTCGGATTCGGTGGGTACGCGGAACGTCAGCACCGTGTAACCGCCCTGTTCGGCGCCGGGGGCGAAGGCGGAGACGTGCGCTGCCGCCACGCCGGAGCCGGCGAGCAGCAACGCTGCGGTGGCACCCGCGCCCACCAGGGCGCGGGGAATAGAGCTCTTCATGAAATCTGTCTCTCTCGAAAAGGAGTCGGTACAGCGATCTATGCGCAACAGGTCGCCGCGGGAGGTCCTCGTCGAGAGATGTTCGGTGGCGCCCGTCCGCCCACGAGCCGGTCGGTGCTCGTGCGCGGCAGAATCCGCGGCAGCGACGCCACCCCGGTGCGGAAGGTGAGTACGGCCCGGACCGCCCGCGAGCACGCGTCGTACAACCGACGCGCGGCACCGAGCAGCATCGCGCACAGTGCAACGGCGACGACGTGCGCGGTGAACATCGCCGCCGGCGCATGCATGTGGCCCGTCGTGACGGCGTTCAGCACGACGTGGGTTCCGGCCTGTCCGGCGGCGAGCAGCACGATCGGCGGCATCGCGGGCAGCTGGGCGCCGACCATCCCGACACCCACCGCGATCGCGAGCAGCAGTGCCGCGGTCGGGCCGGTCGGGATGCCCCCACCGGCGGCGCCGTGCGCGGCGACGGCGAGGACCGCCGTCGTCACGCCGGCGATGGTGCCGAGTAGGGGAGAGCTGGTGGTCACCGGATGATCAGCGCACTCCCAGCCGGGCCAGCAGATCCGCCTCGATGCCGTCGAGTTCCTGGGAGATCGCGGAGTGTGCCGCCTTGCGGCGCCCCACGGGCATCTGCTCGGCGGTCTGCACCGCGGTGGCGAGGTCGAACAGGCGTGCACGAATCGCGCTCGCGAACGTCTTGGTCTCGGCGTCCTGCGGGTGGAGTGCCTCGATCTTGATGAGCGACTGCTCCGCACTCGCGATGCGGGCGCTCAGGCGCGCACCGTGACCGGAGAATTCACCGAGGCTCTCGACGGCGACCCCGAGATTCTGCGCGCGGCGGGCATCGAGCTGTCCGCGGATGGCGGTGACCGCCTGGTACACGATCGGCGCGAGCACCGGCGCGAGAAGCCGCGCGACCCCGAGGTAGCGGCGGATCTTCGCCGCATTCAGGCCCTGGTTCTCGGCCGCCTTCTTCTGCGCTTTGAGGGTCGCGATCGTTTCTTTCTCGACCTTCGCCTGCGACCTGACGAGTTCCTTGTCGAGCTTTGTCTGCGACTTGGCCAGCTTCTTGCCCAGCTTTTCCTGAGCCTTCGCCGAGCGCCGGTCGTTCTTGAGCCGGTTCTTCGCTCCGAGCTTCGCTTCGAGCGTCGCCTTGTGCTTGAGAGCCTTCGCCTCAGCCTTGCGAGTGACGCGCCGCTTGCGCTTGAACAACCCCATCGAACAGCACCCTCCATCCGGTACGACCGCGGCGCCGCCGCGCCTCGGGCCAGCCTAACGTGACGGTGCTGGTTCGAGTCGTTCCACGCCGTGGGAATACTGTGGAACGTTGTGGAGGTATCCGACGACTTGCGACGCCCGCCCGTCTCGATCGAGGCGAGCGCGCTGACCCGATGCCGTCACCGGGTGTTCCTGGACGCCACGTTTCCGCACGAGCTGGCCGTCGCACCGGAGAATCCGGGTGCGCGGCAACGCCAGGAAGCCGCGGCCGCGCACCGTGAGGCGATCCGGCAGAAACTGTTCGACGCCGACCCGGACGGCTGGGTGCTGATCGGCCCCGACGGATCGGCGGCGCGCCGCGCCGAGCAGACCCTCGCCGCGTGCCGGTCCGGCGCAGACCGGATCTGGGGTGCCGTGCTGCCCCTCGAACCCGACACCGGCCGGCGGGGCCGCTCCGAGATCCTGCTCCGCGATCGGGTGAACGGCGGCTATATCCCGGTCGTCGTCGTCAATCACAAGGTCACCGATCCCGGACGCGGCGCAACCACCACCGGCCTGTTCGAGTGGGCACCGGCGGTCGACGAGACCCGCAAGGTGCGCAGTCAGATCCGCGACCAGATGCGCGTCGCGCACCTGCACCGAATGCTCGAGCGGCACGGTCTCGCAAGTCCGGCGCAGGTGGCCGGCGCGATCGGATACGGCGGCGACTGCGTTCTCGTCCACGATCTGTCGACGATCCTCGACGACTACGACACGCGCCTGGCCGATCGCGTGGAGATCGCGCGCGGTCGGGTGCGGACGGAACCGTCGCAGATCGGTGAATGCCGCACGTGCCCGTGGTGGGACCGGTGCCGGTCCGAGTTGACCGCCGGACGCGACGTGTCGCTGGTCGCGCCGGGACAACGCGCGGAGGTGTTGCGGGAACTGGGTGTCCGTACGATCGACGGGCTCGCCGGATGGGTAGGGGAGCCACCCGAGGTGTGGCCGCAGGGCCCGTTCGAGGATGCGGTGGTCATCGCGAAGGCGTGGCTGGCAGGCGC
Organism: Rhodococcus chondri; assembly: GCF_036327435.1. Taxonomy (NCBI): domain Bacteria; kingdom Bacillati; phylum Actinomycetota; class Actinomycetes; order Mycobacteriales; family Nocardiaceae; genus Rhodococcus; species Rhodococcus chondri. Next base: position 6,305 of record NZ_JAUZMZ010000003.1, read on the forward strand.
GCCCCTGGTGCGGCGGTATCGGCATGTGCACGTGCATCGCGCGGACATCGAGGTCGACGTCGACATGGAGAGCTACCAGGAGTTCGGCGCGTACCTGTGGGGCACGTTGCTCAACGGGGAGGCTCCGTCGGAGTACCAGCCTTTCGTGACGTGGCTGCCCGTGCCCACCGACGACGAGGCGCGGTCGTTCGCCGGGTTCTGGAGGTGGCTGTCGGACCAGCGGCGCACCGCCGAGCGCAAGGGGAAAACCTTTGCTGCGTATTGCTATTCGCGCTCTGCGGAGGACAAGTGGTTGTTGTCGTCGGCGCGGCGGTTCCACGGCTTCCCGGGCGTCCCGGCCGAGGAGGAGATCAAGGCGTTCATCGGCTCGCCGCAATGGGTGGACGTGTACCAGGCCGTGACCGACCAGTTCGTGTGTCCGAACGGCAAGGGACTCAAGAAGATCGCCCCGATCGCCGGGCATCGCTGGCGCGACGACGAGGCCGGCGGCGAAGCATCGATGAGCTGGTACCGCGATGCGGTCGGCTACGACGGTCCACCGGACCCGACGCAGCGCGCGCGGCTGCTCGAGTACAACGAAGACGATGTGATCGCCACGAAGATTCTCCGTGAGTGGATGAGTGAGCGTGCGGTGCAAGAGATTCCGCACATCGACGATTTGTAGAAGCCCGTGCGCGCTTCCGGTGGTCCCCGCTACCAAAAGCACGCACGGGGGTCAGGGACGCAGCGACTCGGCGAGCCGGCCCAGCGCCTCGACGACGGGAGTCCCGAACATCGGTGGGTCGTTGTGCTCGAGACCGGGTAGCGCGACTTCTTCGACCAGGTGCGGCGCGGCGTCGGCGACGGCACGGCTCTGTTCGGGAGGAACGATCGTGTCGGCGGTGCCGTAGACGACGGTGACGGGCACCTGCAGGCGGGCGACCGTCTCGGCGACCGGAAACCGGTCCCGCAACAGCGAGGTGGGCAGGAACGGGTAGTGCACGCGGCCCACCGCCGCGAGGTCGGTGAACGGGGAGCGCAACAGCATCCCGGCCGGAGCGGACTCGGCGGCGAGCGCCGTCACCACTGCGCTGCCGAGGCTTTCCCCCAGATACAGCAGGCGGTTCTCGTCGACATCCTCACGCCCGCGCAGATACTCCAGAGCGGCGCGTGCGTCGGACGCGAGACCCTGCTCGCTCGGCCGGCCCGGGTTCGCACCGTAACCCCGGTAGTCGATCAGCAAAGTCGCGAATCCGGCGTCCGCCAGCGTGGCGGCGAGCGGCGCACGGTCCAGACGGTTACCGCCGTTACCAGGTGCGAACAGGACGGTGAAGCCGTGACCGGGGCCTGCGGGATTGCGGCCCGGTACGAACCACGCGCCGAGTTCGTATCCGTCGGACGTGTTCAGACGCACGTCCTCGGCGCCGGGCAGCACGACGGACGCCATCGGTGGTGCGGACGTGTCCGGCAGGTAGATCAGCCGGCGCTGCCCGGCCCACGCCGCTACTGCCAGCAGCGTGACGATCGCCGCCGCCACCAGCAGCGTCCGCACCACCGCACCGGAAGACATGTTCGGAGGGTTGAACCCGCGAGAGGGCTACCGCGGGGCCATGCGCAGCGCGCCGTCCATGCGGATGGTCTCGCCGTTGAGGTAATCGTGTTCGACGATCATCTGCACGAGCTGTGCGTACTCGGTGGGCTGCGCAAGCCGCGACGGGAACGGCACGCCCGCTTCGAGTCCCTTGCGGTACTCGTCGGTGACGCCCGCGAGCATGGGGGTGTCGACGATGCCGGGGGCGATGGTGTTGACGCGGATGCCGAACTGCGCGAGATCGCGGGCTGCGGGCACCGTCATGCCGTGCACGCCGCCCTTGGACGCGGAGTACGCCACCTGGCCGATCTGGCCCTCGAAGGCGGCGACGGACGCGGTGTTGACGACGACGCCGCGTTGTCCGGCCTCATCGATCGTGTCGGTCTTGGCGATGGCGTCGGCCGCCAGGCGCATCACGTTGAACGTACCGAGCAGATTGACGGTGATGACGGTGCGGAACAGCTCCAGGTCGTGCGGGCCGTTCTTCGACAGGATGCGGCCCGCCCAGCCGACCCCGGCACAGTTGACGACGATGCGCAGTGGGACACCCGACTCGACGATCCGGTCGACGGCGGCCTGCACCTCGTCGGCACTGGTCACGTCGGTGGCGATGAGGTTGACACCCTCCGGGGCGTTGCTGCCCACCCGCTCGATCGACTGCTCGAGGTCGAGACCGAATACGGTGGCTCCGGCGTCGGCCAGACGCTTTGCGGTAGCGGCACCGAGGCCCGAAGCGGCCCCCGTCACCAGAGCGGCAGATCCTTGAATGTCCACTTGTCGTACTCCCTGCTGCGGGGCCTCGCGGCACACGTGTTGTGTGTCGAACCCTAGCGCGCCGGGATCGTCTCGTCAGGCCGCCGACGCAGCACGGCTGCGCCGATCACCGCAGCCACGAGGCATGCCGCGGCGCCGAGGAGCAAACCGGCACGGCCGCCCCACTGCTCGCACACCCAGCCGGCGACGGGCCCGCCGATCGCGGTGGAGCCGAGGAACGCCACCGACCACAGGGCCATCACCCGGCCGCGCATCGTGGACTCCGAGGCCAGCTGCAGCGAACTGTTCGTGGTGGAGGTGAACGTGACGCTCAGGGCACCGACGAGCACCATCGTCGCGAGCAGAACCGGCAGTGACGGCGCCGCCGCGGCCGCGGCCATCGCGATACCGAACGCGACCGCGATCACGATCAGTGGGCGGATGCCGATGCGGCCCCACGTGGCCACCGCGAGGCCGCCCACGACCGAACCGGCGCCCATGGCAGCGGTCAGGAACCCGTACGCGCCGGCTCCCGCCTCGAAGGTGTGGTCGGCCAGGACGGGCAGCACCACCTGGAATTCGAATGCGAGGCACCCCACTAGCGCCATCATCAGCAGCGGCACCGCGAGGTCGGGTGTGCGCCGCACGTAGGCCAGTCCCTCGCGCAGTTGGCCGCGGGCCCGTCCGGTCGGCGGCGAGGGTCGGAGTTTCGACACGTCGAGCGTCAGCAGGGACGTCACCACCGCGACGAAGCTGGCGGCGTTGAGCAGGAAACACACCCCGGTACCGCCGGCCGCGATGACCAGGCCGGCGATCGCGGGGCCGATCATGCGGGAACAGGACGCGAGCACCGATTGCAGGCTCACCGCGTTGCGCAGATCCTCGGGCGCGACCATCTCGAGCATGAAGGACTGGCGTGCGGGATTCTCGAAGCACTGGTTGAAGCCGAGCAGCACGGCGAGGGCGTAGACGTGCCACAACTCGATGGTGCCGGTGACGACGAGCAGACCCAGGATCAGAGCCTGGAGGCCCATCATCGACTGCAGGCCGATCATGAGACGGCGCTTGTCGACGCGGTCGGCGACGACACCGCCGTACGGTCCGAGCAGGAGCATCGGGACGGTCTGGAGAGCGAGTACGACGCCGATCGCGGTGGCCGAGCCCGTCAGTTGCAGCACGAGCCACGACTGGCCGACGATCTGCATCCACGTGCCGACGAGTGAGACCGCCTGGCCGGCGATGTAGCGGCGGAAGTTGGGGCCGCGGAGGGATGCGAAGGTCTGTTCGCGCAGATCCGAGAGCGTGGTCACAGGCGCGGTGTCTTCCCGCCGCAGGCCATCCGATCGGCGAGTGCTTCGAGGGCGGGGAGCGCGTCGTGCAGCGCGTCGACGTCGGGCACGTCCAATTCGGCGAGGTGCTCGGCGAACAGTGCGGTGCGGCGGGCACGCAGATCGGCGGCCACCCGGGCTCCGGCCGCGGTGATGTGGGCGAGGATCACGCGTTTGTCGTCGGCATCGGGGGAGCGGGTGACCAGACCGTCGTCCTCGAGTTTGCCGAGCATGCGCGAGCACATGGTGGGGTTCAGATTCTCGTATTCGGCCAGTTCGCGTACGCCGACGGTCTCGTGCCGGGCGACGGTAGCGAGCAGGGACGCTTGGGAGCGGGTCGGTCCGCCGTCACCGGCCGGTCTGCCCACGCTGCGCGCGATGCGGCCGAGAGCGATGCGCAGGCGGTGCACGTCCTCTTCGTCGAACTGTGCGGCGCTCGCTCGTGTCGTCACCGGTCATCGCCTCCACTTACTTGCCTGCCGGCAAGCATACTCTTCGGCGGCGGGGCACGCTCGGGGTCGGGACGCGGAAGTCAGGGGCGGACGGGAACCGGGACGTCCGCCTCGGCGCGCCGCTGTGCGCGAACCGCATGGGCCCGCATCAGCACGGTCGCGAGCGCCAGCGTCACTGCGCCCGCGGCCACTCCGACCGCCGGCGTGCCGGGGACGAGTCCGTCGCCGAGCATCCATGCGCCGAAACCGAAGAACAACGCCGAGGCGCCGAGCCGGACGGCGTTCTCGGGCAGGTGCCGGCCGAGCACGACACCGGCGACGATGGCGAGGGCATCCGCAGCCACCATGCCGATGGTCGACCCGACCCACACGCCGGCCCAGTCGTTGTCGGTGGCAAGCGTGATGGTGGCGAGCATCGTCTTGTCGCCGAGTTCGGCCAGGAAGAAGGCGGAGGCCACGGCCAGAAACGCCGACCTGGCGGCACGGCCGGCCTTGGCCTGCTCGTCGTCGTCGAGTGAGTCGCCGCGAAGGGTCCACGCGCCGAAGAACAAGAACGCCACGCCGCCCACGATCGAAATCGCCGTAGCCGGTATCGCCGCACCGAGGTAGTAGCCGACGGCCACCGACACCAGGTGCACCGCGGTGGTGGCGAACAGGATGCCGGACAACACCACCCACCAGCGATAGCGCAGTGCGAAGGTCATCGCCATGAGCTGTGATTTGTCGCCGAGTTCGGCGACGAAGATGACGGCGAAGCTGAGGACTACTGCGGCCCACATCGTCGGTGTTTCCTCCCTGTCGGATCTGGAGGAAACGGGCTTCCTCCGGTCGTCGGACGCGGGATGCGTCGACGGCCGAAGGTCTCGCCCACCGGAGGACATCCGGTTCGCCGGGCCGGGCCGGTACCGCACGCGGACCGTCCATTATGTCGACTCGGCGATTGGGGGCTACTCCCCTTCGCTTGGGCAACGATAGCGCAGGGAACACGAATTCGTAAAGGACACACTAAGTTTGGGTAACCGAACTCGCAAATGCGGGTGCGGGTCAGGCGGCGAGCAGCATCGCCAGAATTGCAGTATCGGGATCCCGGTTCGGATCGACACCCACCCGGCTGACCAGCGACGTCACCGTGCCGTCCGCCTCCGCTTCCACCCACGCGGCGCGATGATCCAGTCCGAGGTGCGGCAACCCCGGCAGCAGCACGCACCCCGAGGCCGCGCCCGCATTTTCGGGCAACGACGGTGTCGTCTCGGAAGGGGGATGCAGCATGATCAGCGCGGGCGGCTGGTGCTCGGCGAACAGGCCCGGCGCCACGGCTTCCGCGCCGAGTACCGGACCCTCGGCGATGAGCAGCCCCACGGTCCCCGGCTCCGGATCCTCGGGCAGTTCCTCACGCACCCCGAAGACCGTCGAGGTGGCCAGCAGCCCGGGCAGAGTCGCGACCCGCACGGTCATCGCGAGCAGCTGGGTCCACTCCCGGGTGGACGCGGGCCAGCGTCCCGAGACGACGAATCCCCGCAGCGCCCCGGCCGAGTGAAAAGCGGCGAGCCCGATCCGGTCGTTGTCGTTCATCGCTGACCTCCATACCCCGAGCTGTAACGCGACAGAACCGGTACACCTCGTTGGGTACGAGAAGAATGCCCGTTTCGCCGGTTGGCACACAAGAGGTCGCGAGTGCCAGCCACGTCTCGGCGTTGCCGTGGGAACGGGACGGGAACGAGAAGAGGGACGCCGTCGGCCCCGGCGCCCCTCTGTTTCGTTGCTGCGGCGCATGCGCGCCCCAGGTGCTGCTAGACGATCAGGCCCGAGGTCGCGGTACGCGCGCGGTCGAAGCGAGCCTGGACGTCGGCCCAGTTCACGATGTTCCAGAAGGCCTTGACGTAATCGGCCTTGACGTTCTGGTACTGCAGGTAGAAGGCGTGCTCCCACATGTCGAGCATGAGCAGCGGAACCAGACCCATCGGGATGTTGCCCTGCTGGTCGTAGAGCTGCACGATGATCAGGCGCTGACCGATCGAATCCCACGCGAGGATCGACCAGCCCGAACCCTGGATGGAGTTCGCGTTCGCCGAGAAGTGGTCGCGGAAGGCGTCGAACGAACCGAAAGCATCGTCGATCGCCGCGCCCAGTTCACCGGTCGGCTTGTCGCCGCCCTCGGGCGACAGGTTCTGCCAGAAAACCGAGTGGTTGGTGTGACCACCGAGGTGGAAGGCCAGGTCCTTCTCGAGCTTGGTAGCCTGGGCCGCCATGGTGCCGTTTTCGCGAGCCTCCGCCATCTTCTCGAGTGCGGTGTTGGCGCCGGCGACATAGGTCGCGTGGTGCTTGCTGTGATGCAGCTCCATGATCTTCGCCGAGATGTGCGGTTCGAGCGCTGCGTAGTCGTAGGGCAATTCCGGAAGCGTGTACTCAGCCACGAGGATCCCTTCTCTGCGGGTCTGTAGACCCGTTGTGTGTGCGTGCCTGTCTTGGGTTTCCACCCAAGCCCATAAGTACACCGTCTGCAACATGCGACTCCGCGCGGCCGCATTGCCCGCGCGGACCCGGATTTTCTCGCGGGAATGGTCACCCACTCACGCAGAATGCCCTGACCTGCGAAAATTCGCTGTCGGAATGAGGCGATTGGATGCAAATATAAACGGAGCCTTAACATCGGGGGGTGTTTCGGCCCTTCCTGATCGATCCGACCCGTGGGGCACAAGCACCGCGCGTCCAGCTTCCGGGCGTCGACCTGCTCCGGTTCCTGGCCGTCATCGCCGTCGTCTATTCACACATTTCCTTCTATCTGATCGACGATCTCGGTACCGGATGGTGGGGCATCGATCTGGTTTACAAGGTGTTCGTCGACGGTGTCGGACTCAACCAGCACCTCTCGTTCGTAGGTGTCTCGGCGTTCATGATGCTCACCGGGATGCTCATCACCCGGTCGGCGATCCGCCAGGACCGGCGCAAATTCCTCATTGCTCGCGCCGCGCGGCTGGTTCCCGCGTTCTGGGTGAGCATTCTCCTCGCGGTCGTGCTGGTCCGGCTGGGAATCAACGGCATGTTCAGCGGTCAGACCGGTGTGACGAACGGTGAGGCCGCGCTCAGCTTCTTCCTCGGCGCCTTCTTCCTGAAACCGCAGGTCGCGGTGCTCGGGGTCGCGTGGACGCTGGCGGTGCAGATCGCGTTCTATCTGTATTGCGTGTCCGGCCGGTCGCTGCTGCGCACCGCGCCCCTGGTCGTTCCGGTCCTCGGAGCGGTGGCCTGCATGCTGGTGCTCATCTACAACCTGTACGTGCCGGAGCCGTACACGGTGCCGTTCCTGTCGCGGATCGCCGCGACCATGCCCACCGTGTTCCTCGGCCAGATCGTCTATCTCGGCTGGGCAGGTCTCATCTCCCCCCGCGGGGTGATCCTGGCGCTGTTCGCCCAGGTGAATGTCATCGTGCTCGCCACCGACACCCAGGTGTACTGGGCAGGCACGCGCTATCTGTGGACGATCACGGTGGTTTTCGCGTGCGTCGTGCTGCTCTCCCGGTACGACGGACGCCTCGCCCGCCTGCGAGTCGTTCACTGGACGGCGACCCGCAGCTACGCCATCTACCTCGTCCACACCCTGGTCATGTACCGGGCGTACGAGAACACCGTGGGACTCGTGGGGACGACCGGTGCCATCGTGTGCCTGCTCATCGCATGTGCCCTCGCCGCCGAAGTCCTCTACCGCTGTGTCGAATTACCCGCGGCGAGACGGATCAGCACGCGGTGGCTCGCACCGAAATCGCCCGTCGTCGTGGAACAGGCCGCCACCGGGACGCGCGCGTAGCATCGGGGTCATGTCCTGGTTCGACGAGATCCTGTCCAGCGCCGGTTCGAAATCGCAGATGGTGACCGCCGAGAACGCGCTCCCCGGCCGCTCCGAATCCCTGCCCGTGCCGGAGACCCACCATGTGAACGGCAACCGCATCGTCCCGCCGTTCCCCGAAGGATTGCAGACCGCCGTGGTCGGCATGGGTTGTTTCTGGGGCGCCGAGAAGGAGTTCTGGCAACTCGACGGCGTGTACTCGACCGCGGCCGGTTATGCGGGCGGATACACCCCGAACCCCACCTACGAAGAGGTGTGTTCCGGTCGCACCGGGCACACCGAAGTCGTGCTCGTCGTCTTCGACCCGAAGGTGATCGGCTACCCGCAGATCCTCGCGCAGTTCTGGGAGAACCACGACCCCACCCAAGGAATGCGGCAGGGCAACGACCGGGGTACCCAGTACCGGTCGGCGATCTACACCTTCGACGAATCCCAGATCGAAATCGCCGAGGCCACCGCCGAAGCCTTCGGTAAACGGCTCGCCACCGCCGGCTACGGTTCGATCACCACCGAAATCGCACCGCTCACACAGTTCTATTACGCCGAGGGGTATCACCAGCAGTACCTCGCGAAGAACCCGAACGGCTACTGCCCGGTCCACGCCACCGGAGTCAGCTGCCCCGTCGGTCTCGGCGCCTGACGGGGTCCGGCCGCCGGTCCGGAGCTCTCCCACGGGTGTGAGATGCACTGGTATCGCTTGAACTTCCCTGGACGGAGTCGCACTCTGGATTGAGGACTGCCGGCGGGGGAAGGATCGAGAATGGGATATCTGCGGGGAATGCGCCGGGGTGTGCGCTCCCGGAACCCTCTGGTGCGTCGCACCGATCGGCTGGAGTCCCGGATCGTCGGCGCGCTCGTCGCCGCATTGCTGATCATGCTCCCGGTCGCCGTGTGGATCGGGTCCGCCACCTGGGGTAATCAGGTGGCGCTCGCCGAGCGGCAACTCGCCGAACGAACCAGCGTCACCGCAACGGTCGATACCGGCCCGGAGGCGGCGGACGTCGGCTGGGGTGAATTCGCGTACGCCACGCCCGCGGTCGCCGCAGTGTCGTGGGAGTGGGGCGAGCAGCCACGGCACGGCCTTGCGCAGGTCGGCAGCGGGACTGCCGCCGGCACCGAGGTTCTCGTCTGGGTCGACCGTGACGGTGAGCAGACGACGATGCCGCTCACCGTCTCGGCCGCGAAGTTCTCGTCGGTCCTGGTCGGGGTCTCGCTGTGGATTCTTGCGGCGTTGCTCGCCGCGGGGGTGTTCGCGTTCGCGCATTGGCGCATCGATCACCGTCGTACCCGGGACTGGAGCCGGGACATCGAAGCGTTCCTGGGCTCCACGAGTAGCCACTGATTTCGGTAGCCAGCGACTCCCGGGAATGACCGGTCCGGCTTACATTTCCTTCACCACCGGCATCACTTCCTGTGCGACCAGTTCGAGGTGCTCGAGATCGGCGAGGTCGAGCATCTGCAGGTAGATGCGCTGGGTTCCCGCCTTCGCGTACGCGCCGATCTTTTCGGCCACTTCCACCGGAGTACCCGCGAGCCCGTTCTCGCGGAGTTCGCCGACCTCACGCCCGATCCGCGCGGCACGTCGCGCGATCTCGTCCTCGTCCCGGCCGCAGCACAGCACCAGTGCGTTCGAATAAGTCAGCTCCGCGGGATCGCGGTCGATGGCCCGGCATGCCTGCTGTACTCGTGCGAACAGTGTCACGGTGTCCTCGATCGACGAGAACGGCACATTGAACTCGTCCGCGTACCGCGCGGTCAGCGCCGGGGTGCGCTTCTTGCCCGCGCCGCCCATCACGATGTGAGGGCGGGGCCGTTGCCGCGGTTTCGGCAGGGCCGGTGAATCGACGATGCGCACGTGCTCGCCCTCGTACGAGAATGTCTCCCCGACGGGCGTTTCCCACAGGCCGGTGATGACCGCGAGGGATTCCTCGAGCCGATCGAACCTTTCCTTCACCGTGGGGAACGGAATTCCGTACGCGAGATGTTCCTGCTCGAACCAGCCGGCGCCGAACCCGAAGTCGACGCGGCCGCCGCTCATCGCATCGACCTGGGCCACCGAGATGGCCAGCGGACCCGGATGGCGGAACGTTGCCGAGGTCACGAGGGTGCCGAGCCGGATCGTCGACGTGTCGCGGGCCAGTCCCGCGAGGGTTATCCACGCGTCCGTGGGGCCGGGCAGCCCCTCGGTGTTCATCGCAAGGTAGTGGTCGGAGCGGAAGAACGCGCCGTAGCCCAGACGCTCGGCCGTCTGTGCAACGGCGAGCAGATCGTCGTAGGTGGCGCCCTGCTGCGGTTCGGTGAAGATCCGTAATTCCATGCCCCGATCATTTCAGGTGTACGTTCCGGCGCGATCTGTGAGCGGTCTCGAGTCGTGACGCCCACACCCTCCTGTGCCTGGGGATGAACCTGTGGAAACTGTGGATAACTCCAGCGCATGGGTTCGGTGCGACACTCGAGAACTACTGTGCCGCGGACGGTCGCTGCGTGCCCCGGAAGCACGTGCCACTATTGAGAATGTGAGTTTCTCCGACGTGCCTACCGTGTCGGTGGACGACGTGCCCGCCGACACGGCCGAGGCGGTACTCCTCGACGTCCGCGAAGACGACGAATGGGCCCTCGGGCATGCCCCGGGCGCGCTGCACATTCCGCTGGCCGACATACCGGCGCGGGCCGAAGAGATCGATATGGACGCCGAGGTCTACGTGATCTGCCGACAGGGCGGTCGATCCCTGCGCGCCGTCGAATACCTCAACCGCATCGGCTACGACGCGATCTTCGTCGACGGCGGCATGGCGGCGTGGCAGAAGAACGCGCTTCCCCTGGTCTCCGAGGGCGACACCCCGGCGAAGATCTATTGATGGCCGCTTATCAGATCTGCGTTCGCTGCGAGAATCGCTGGCCGGTGTCGTATCAGCCGCGTCAGTGGTGCCCCGGATGCCGGGGGCTGCTGCTGTCCCCTGTCGACTCCGCAGGACCGGTGCCCCCGTCCCGGCGCAACTTCCGTTGGGTGGCCCGGCCCCCGCACACCGATTCCGAGCCGACGCAATCGCAGCGTCCGGAAGCTTCGCGCACGACACCGGCCTACGACGAAGTGCCGCGGTGGGGTCTGCACGACAACCATCCCGTCGCCGACGAGGACGAACCGAGCGCCTCCGAATCACTTGCCGATCTCGCCCCGACGCTGCTGGCCGGCGCCGCAGTGGTATTCGGTCTCGCAGCACTTGCCGAGCTCTTCCGGTACGGGCTGCTGGTCTTCAACCGCACCCGCCTGGTGGACCCTCTCGTGCTTGCCGTGTCCGATGCCGCGGTCTGGGCCACGCAGGTGTGTGGCCCCGTCGTGGCCCTCGCGTCGGCCCTCGCGTGCGCGTTGCGACTGCTCGAGGTGCGCCGGAAAGTGTTCGCCGCGCGCGGCACCTCCGATCCGCGGCACCCGGCGCTGGTGCTGCTCGGGGTTGTTGTGCCCGGCGCGAATCTCGGGTTCCCCGGCCTGTTTCTCACCGAGATCGCCGGCCACGATCCGCGGCTGCTCCGCGCGGTCCGGACGTGGTGGGTTCTGTGGGTGCTCAACGCGGTGGTGTTCGTCGCGGTGCTGTTGTCGCGGCAGCGCGATACTCTGCAGGCCCGCGCCGACGCCGTGTTGCTCACGGCGATCGCCGCGGCTTTCGCCGCGGTCGTGGCGGTCGTGACCTTGCACGTGGTCCGGCTGCTCGACCGCACCGACCTTTGGGGCCGGCCGTTGCGTTACCGGCGGCTGACCCCCACGAAAGGGCAGCCGAACGGGCCGATCACGCCTATCGTGCCCATTGTCCCCGCAGACCTCGACGCAGCCCCCGCAGACCTCGACGCAGCCCCCGCAGGTCTCGACACGGCCGACGGGGACGGCGCCACCCGCGAGGACGCAGAGGCCGCCGGAAGAGCCCGATCCGACCGAGCAGAGGCGGTGACCCCGTGACCGAGATCGATGTACCGCGCGTCGTGGCCCATCGCGGCTCGTCGGCCGCGAAAGCCGAGCACACGCTCGGCGCCTACGAGCTGGCTCTGCAGGAAGGCGCCGACGGGCTCGAATGCGACATCCGGCTGACCCGCGACGGTCAGCTCGTGTGCATGCACGACCGCACCATCGACCGGACATCGACCGGAACGGGTGTGGTCAGCGAGATGACCCTCGACGAACTGAAGCAATTCGACTACGGCAAGCCCGGCGAACCCGCCGAGATCCTGACGTTGCGAGAACTGCTCGAGCTCGCCATGGACTGGACGAGCGTGCCCGTCAAGCTGTTCATCGAGACCAAGCACCCGGTGCGCTACGGCGGACTTGTCGAGGCCAAGTTGCTCGCGGAACTGTCCCGGTTCGGTCTCGCGACACCCGCATCGGCCAGCTTCTCGAGGGTCGTGGTGATGTCGTTCGCCGCGAGCGCGATGTGGCGGATCCGGCGGTCCGCGCCGCTGATGCCGACCGTGCTGCTCGGGGAGACTTCGCGCTATCTGGGCGGCGCTGCCGCCCACACGGTCGGCGCGACGGCAATCGGGCCGTCGATCATGACCTTGCGCGAGCACGGCGACCTCGTCGACCGCGCCGCGGCCGCCGGGCGTGCCACCTACTGCTGGACCGTCGACGAGCCCCGCGACGTGGAACTGTGCCGCGAACTCGGTGTCGGATGGGTCGCGACCAACCATCCGGGGCGCACCAAGCTGCAACTCGTCACCGCGCCCGGCGTGTAGTTTTGCGCCGTGGCCAAGAAGAGCAAGAGAAACAGCGGACCCAAGCCCGACAGCAACCGCGCCGCGAAACTCGAGCAGCGCAGACTCGAGCGTGAAGCCGCCTCCGCGGTGGTCGCGCGTCCCTTCGAGGGGCTCGCTGCCGAATGCGATCTGGTGGCGCTGCGCGAGTTCGTACCGTCCGCGCTCGTCGACCTGCCCCTGATCGGGGAGGGCCGGAAGGTGACCGCTGCGACGATCCTGCCCGGCGGGGTCGCAGCGCTGGTACGCAACGAGGGCGACGACGCGGTCGCATACGTCGGGTTGCAGCTCGCCGCTCCCGGATCCGATCCGGCCGCCGAACTCGGCGCTGCGATCGAGTGGGCGCGCACCGCCGAACCGGGTACGTCGCTGCAGGTCGCGACGACCGGTCCGGATACCCCGCGGTTGAAGGATCTCCTCGATCCCGAAGTGATTCCGTCGATCACCGTGCATCAGGATTTCAACTGGTGGATCCCGGAGGGCGTCGACGCGAGCGACGAGGTCGCGCACACCGTGAAGCACGCCAACGAAGCGGTGTTGCCGTCGGCGCGGCTCGACGGACTGCCGGGCGCGTGGTGGGTCGACCCAGGCGAGAAGGCGCACCTGCGGTGGGTCCGGCCCGAGGACGAGGACGCGCTGATGGAGGCACTCTCACGCGTCCACGCGGCCGGTGGCCTGCATCTCGGTGAGGGCTCGCGGTTCGCCGGATCCTTCCGCACGCACGGGCTGCTCGTTCCGGTGTTCGACCTCGATCGAGAGAAGCATCCCGACGAATGGGTCGCGCCGACCGTCGAACTCGGTGCCCGCCTCGACGAGGCCCTGGCGGTGGATGCGCCGCTCACCGCGGCCGAGCGCCGGTCCCGCGACGGGCTGCGCAGCCGTCAGATCACGCTGCGCTGATCGTCGCTTCCCGAACAGCCGAATGCCACCTTCCTGCGTTCGCACTGCAGGAACGTGGCATTCGGTCGGACCCGGGACGACGTCGGGAGTAGGTCAGATGCTGCCGCCGGCCACGGCCGGAGCATTGTCGCGGATGTGCGGGTCCTTCGAATTGAGTTCGCGCGCGACGAAGTCCTCGAGGTTGAACAGGTTTGCCCCCGCGCGATCGGCGACGGTCAGCAACGTGGTCGTCGTCGCGACCTCTTCGACCTGCTCCTGCAGGAACCACTGCATGAACTGCTCGCCGAGGTAGTCGCCTTCTTCCCGGGCGGTGCGGGCGAGTTCGACGATCTGCTCGGTGACGTGCTTCTCCTGCTCGAGAGCCAACGCGATCGGCTCGCGGGCGTCTTCGAACATCGATTGCGCGGCGTCGACACCGGTGAGGTCGACGGCCATATCGCGATCGAGGAAATACTGGACGATCATCATCGCGTGATTGCGCTCTTCGACGGCCTGAGCGTAGAAGTATTCGGCCAGCTGCGGCAGATCGGTGTTGTCATAGAAAATTGCCGTCGCAATGTACTGATGCGACGCGTTGAATTCGTTGCGGATCTGATCGTGCAGCAGCGAATGGAATTTGCTTCTGTGGGTGTCGCCCATCGTCGTCATGATCAACACGTTAATGCAGGTCAGAATACAATTCATCCAAGCATTGGCTACGCTCACTCATGCCAGCGTTGGCTACGCTTGCTCAGGCCATTCCCCCGGGAAGGGGTGGGGCACCCTTCGTTTCCGGTGCCACCGCCAATTCGCGTTCCACGAAATTATCCAGCTGGAAAAGATCGTCCCCGGCCCGCCGGGAAATCCTCACCAGCGTGTGCATCGTCGCGACCTCTTCGACCTGCTCCTGCAGGAACCACTGCACGAACTGCTCGCCCAGGAAATCACCCTCGTCGCGGGCGGTGCGGGCGAGTTCGACGATCTGCTCGGTCAGGCGTTTCTCCTGTTCGAGCGCCAGAGCGATGGGGGCGTGGGCGTCGGTGAACCCGCCCACCGCAGCGTCGACGGCGGGAAGTTCGACCACGATATTCCGATCCACGAAGTACCGGATCACCATCAGCGCGTGCCGTCGTTTCTCTTTCGCCTCGGAATAGAAATGCCGCGCGAGGTGCGGCAGATCGGCGTTGTCGAAATACACGGCGATGGCTGTGTCCTGATACGACGCATCGAAAAAATGCCCGATCTCGTCGTGCAGCAGGGTGTGGAAGCGCGTCGAAGGCTTCGCCGGAGCGGTCATGACTCCAACGGTAGTGCGCCCCGTCGGCGCTCAGGGAGCCGGCGCGAGAAGTTCGGCGGGAACCTGCCGGTCCTCGGCGAGCGCCTCGAAGAACGGCAGTGCGCGGTTGCGGTCCCACATCAGCACATTCCCGACTCCGGCGACGTCGTCGAATCCACCGACGGGCACCGTGGTGGTCACCGTTTCACCGCGCATCGCCCACGCGAGCCGCGCGAGATGCCACAGGTGGTCGCCCTCGTCGACCCGCACCGACGAGGCCGCACCCGACGCCAGTGCCCACAGCCGGAACGGGTTGAGGAACGTGCTCGGCCCCGTCGCCTTGCTGAGCAGGGCCGACATGAACAACCGCTGATTGTTCATCCGATCCAGATCGGCCATCGGGGTCGCGCGTGTCCTCACGAACCCGAGAGCCTGCGGCCCGTCGAGTTCCTGGCAGCCGGCCTGCAACGAGATTCCGGCGAGCGGGTCGTCGATCGGATACGGCACGCACAGGTCGACCCCGCCGATGGCGTCGACGATCGAGGCGAACCCACCGAATCCGATTTCCGCGTAATGATCGATGTGTATGCCCGTCGCACCCTCGACCGTCTGGACGAGCAGTGACGGTCCACCGATGGCGAAGGACGAGTTGAGCTTGTTCTGCCCGTTGCCCGGCACCGACACAAACGAGTCGCGCGGCAGGCTCACCATCGTGGTCGGGCCGCCCCCGCCGGGAACGTGGACGAGCAGGATCGTGTCGGTGCGGTCGGGGCCGACATCGCCGCCGGTCGCGAGTTCCTGCTCCTGCTCGGGGGACAGCCCGATGCGGCTGTCCGATCCGACCACCAGCCAATTCGTGCCGGGAGTGTCGCCGACGCGCCCGTCGTAGTCGGCGAGCGCGTCGATGCGATCCAGTTTGCTGTCCAGATAGACGGCGCCGGCACCCACCGCGACCAGGAGAACGACGAGCACCGCCGCGACACGGCGCAGCCAGCGGCGCGCACCGGCGGGACGACGGCGCGGTGCGGGTTCGGGCGCAGGTGGCGGTGGCCGCCGACGCGGCGGCGCGGCCGGCGGTGGGGCAGCGGCGGGCGGACGGGACGAGGCACGCCGCTGTGTGCGATACGGCTCGGGTTGCTGAGTGGGAGCCCAGTCGCGACCTTGCTGAGGCTGCTGGGGTGGTTGCCGCCGGGTGGGCGGTGGCTGCCGCCGGGTGGGCGACGGCGCGGCGGGCGGCCGGTATGCGGGGGTGTCCGCCTGCGACCAGGCCTGTGGTGAGCCAGGCCGGCCGTCGCGGCGCAGTACCTGGGGGCCCTCCGGCGACGGCGGGGGCGGGACACGACGCGGTGGCGCAGGCCGGCGCGGCGGTCCCTGCGGGGGCCGCGGCCTGCTTCGCGGATCGGGTGGGTCGCCGTTCACCCGGCCAACTCTACGGTTTGCGCGTTCACGGCAGCCAGGACACACGTCCCTGCAGGGCCTGGTAGCCGATGAACGCGACCGAGTCGATCAGCGCGTGCGCGATCACCAGCGGCCACAGCTTGGACGTGCGCTGCCAGTAGCGGCCGAAAACGAGGCCCATGACGAAATTGCCGAAGCCGCCGCCGAATCCTTGATATAGGTGGTAACTGCCGCGCAGGAGCGACGACGCGACCAGCGAGGAGTTCTCCGACCAGCCCAGTTGCCGCAGGCGGGTGATGAGATAGGCCACCACGAGTACTTCCTCGGCGCCCGAGTTGGCGATCGCCCACAGCACCTCGGTGGGCAGTCGCCACCAGTAGTCCTCGAGGATGCTCGGTGCGATCGTGAGGTTGAGGCCGGCCGTGCGCGCCACCAGATAAAGGACGAGTCCGGGCAGACCGATCAGCGCGGCGAGGCCGACGCCGGGAACGCCGTCGGACCGAAGTCGGGGTCGGGCGAGCCCGACGAGTTTCGGTCCGAAACCGCCACGCCAGAGCAGGTAGACCCCCAGCGCGGCCCAGGCGAGCAGCCGCACGATCCCGAGGAGCTGGCGGGCGAGGTCGATGAGCTCCTGCGACGACCGCGGAGCGTTCAGCGCGACCGTCTGCTCCGACAGCGGCTCCACGGCCAGCGCGGATTCGAGCAGCGACAGGATCGACGACAGGCCGCTCAGCCCGAAGGTGACGAGCAGGACGATCGTGATCTCGATCCACAGCGCGCGGCGCGCGGCCGGCCCGAGGGGTGTGGTGGGGTTCTGCGCGGGAGGGAAGAGCCAGGTACGGATCGTCGTCACCGGAGCGATTGTGCCCGACTCACGCTGTGGTGCGTCGAGTTGACTCATGCCACTGTCCCGCATCTTCCTGGCCTGGCGGACCTTGCTCGGCGTTCCGGGGTCAGGGGGTGAGGACGGCGCGGGCGGTCGCGGCCACGGCGGGGTGCCGGCCGGTGGGCCGGCCGCCGCGGGTGGAACCGGCGAGGATGTCGAACACCTCGAGAGTGGGATTGCCGACCGCGGCAGGAGCAAGAGAGCTCCTGCCCTGGCTGCGCCAGCCCAGTGCCTGCAGTAGGGCGGCGATCTCGGTGCTCCAGCGCTCGGCAGGCGTCCCGCCGGCGATCACCGCAGCGGTGATCCAGCCGGCCTGCCGGTCGAAGTCGGTCCTGCCCACCGGCAGCCGGGAGATAAGGTGCCGCCACAACGCCAGCGGCCGGTCACGGTATCGGCGGGCCACGGCCGTCGGGGTCAGATGCCCTTTCCGCACACTGATCAGGCCGAGGGTGCGCGCGCTGGCCCGCAACCGGGCCACCGGGACGGTCAGGTCCTCACGATTGGCGGCGCCGATCCACCATTCGGTCACGCCGGTCCGGTCGGCGAGGTGCTCGACCAGCGCCGGGGGCAGATAGCCGGCGGCGGTCAGCGCCACCCCGTCACCGATCGCGGCGAGCAACAGCAGGTACGGCTCGAGCAGCCGCGCGGCTGCCGACTCGCCGACCTCGACCACCGGATGGGTGCTCGCCTGTTCCAGCAGGTGGGTCAGCGCCGGGTCACCGTGGAGTTCGAGTCGGGTGCGCAGGGCGGCGAGCTCGGCGGGCACCGCAACCGGTGGGGTCATCGCCGCGGCGATCGCGGCGGTGGCCTCGGCCGGATCGAATCGGTCGGGATGCCAGTGCAGCGGCAGCCAGTCGTGGGCCTCGGCGGCGGTGTCGAACGGCGCCGGGACCGCCGCCGGATCGCAGCCGCCGCGCACCCAGGCCGCCAGGTCCGCATAGCCCCAGATGCCGCCGCAGTCCTCCGGTGGGCAGGCATTGCGGCCGGTGATACACCGCACCGCGGTGGGGGGTTCGTCGAGGACCGCTTCGACCTGCACCACGTGAGCCCAGCCGTCACCGAAGTCGTAGTCGTACCAGAGGCGATCACCGGGTTCGGTGAGCAGCTGATCGAGTCGCACGGTGCCCTCGAGCATCCCGTCGTCGCCTTCCTCGACGTCGAAGGCGGTCACGAAGTAGGGGGCACGGGGATCGTTGCCGGTGCGGAAGCGATGCAGATGGCAGTCGAGCCAGCCCATCGCGGCCTGGAGCACCGTGTGCAGCCGGTCGAGGGTCAGATCCCCG
This sequence comes from Rhodococcus chondri, assembly GCF_036327435.1. Taxonomy (NCBI): domain Bacteria; kingdom Bacillati; phylum Actinomycetota; class Actinomycetes; order Mycobacteriales; family Nocardiaceae; genus Rhodococcus; species Rhodococcus chondri. The sequence continues at coordinate 24,711 of NZ_JAUZMZ010000003.1, forward strand.
GGCAGCTCGAGCCGCCGCCACACCGGCGGTTTGGCGCCGAGCAGATCCACCCGCACCCGCACACCCCGGACCCGGTCCGGGACCTGACCGAGCACCGGTTCCGGGGTGCGCAGCAACTCGTCGAGCCAGTCCCGGGCGCTGCCTGCGCGCAGCGCCTCCACCATCGCCTGTTGGTCCTGCGGACTCAGCGCGGCGATCAGCTCGTCGGCGCGCCGGCGTGCATCATCCGAAGTCGTCACGATCCCCAGTGAACCATCGGCCGGGCACATCTCCATGCATCTGCCCGACGACGCCGTCACGACCGGCGCCACCGCAGCTCCCGGTGCCGGTCCGGATCCCGCGGCACGGCCGCGCGGCCGGGGCCTGGAGTACTTACCCGGTTTCCAGCACCCCGATGAGGTCCTCGAGCAGTGCCTCGGCCCGTGCCTCGATGTCGTCGAACAGTACTTCGGGGCCCGGTGCCTCCTCGGCTGTTCGGTGACCTGCCGGCCGGTTCCCGGTGGCCCTTTCGCGGCCGTGACCAGCCGACGTCGGGCGTTGTCCCGCGACCAACCGGTCACCGACATCACCTCGTCGAGGACGCGGCCCTTGTCCGTCTTGCCGGCCTTCACATACGCCTTCGCGTACCTGGGGGTGACCTCGGCAAGAGGTTGCATCGACAACCCATTCCTCATACCCGACCACACTCACCGTTTCGCGGGCATTTCTACGTGAGGCACGGAGAGGGTTTCGCGGGCAGTTTTCGTGAGTCTCGTCGCGGACTTGACATGAGCTTTGTGAGCACTGACACTGGTTGAGGCCGACCGAGCGATCGCTCGGGTTGAAGGATAAATTCCTTCCGGCCGGGGGAGAAGCACCGACCACACCCGCGCACGGCCCACTGATTGCACACGGCCGCGTCGGGTGCCGATCGTCGATGTGCCGCCGAAAAGGGCTCGGACCGCAAGATTCGTCCGATGCCTCATGTGAACAGCCCATGAAGTTTCGACCCGAAAGTGATCTCGATGAATATCGACCTCGCCAAGGCGCAACCGCAGAGTGCTCCCGCACCCTCGCTGGCGTCCAAGAAGAAGTCGCTGCTGGCCAGCTCCGTGGGCAACGTACTCGAGTGGTACGAGTGGAGCGCCTACGCGGTGTTCGCCCCGTTCATCGCCGCGGCCATGTTCAACAGCGGTGACCCTGTCTCCGCACTGCTGTCCACTCTCGCGGTATTCGCCGTCGGCTTCCTGATGCGTCCGCTCGGCGGAATCGTCTTCGGGCGTATCGCCGACAAACGTGGACGCAAGTTCGTCCTCGTCACCACGATGCTGATGATGGCAACCGGCAGCCTCATCATCGGCATCATGCCCACCTACACCGCAATCGGTGCGTGGGCGTCGCTGATCCTGCTGGTAGCCAGGGTGATGCAGGGCTTCGCCCACGGTGGGGAGTCCGCTACCGCGTATTCGTACGTCAGTGAGATCGCGCCGCCGAACCGTCGAGGGATGTGGGGCAGTGTCGCGTTCGTCGCCATCTTCGGCGGTTCGGTGCTCGCCTACACCATCGGTGGGGCCGTCACATCCACCCTCTCCGAAACTGCTGTAGGCCAGTGGGGTTGGCGGATTCCTTTCCTTCTCGGTGCGCTGTTGGCACTGTTCGCGCTGTACCTGCGCCGGAGTATGGAGGAGAGTGAAGTCTTCGACTCCCAGAGTGAGCGGGTCGACGAGCCGCGCATTCCTCGCAAGACCGTTGTTCGCGCGATCCTGCTGATGATCGGAATGACCTCGGGTATCACTGCCGCGCATTACACGTGGACGTCGTACATCTCCACGTTTGCGATCACGCAGAAGGGTATGAACCCGGATACCGCGTACTGGATGCTGGTGATCGCTCAGGTGATCGCCCTTGTCTCCCTGCCGTTCTGGGGTCTGCTCTCCGACAAGATCGGCCGGCGTCCCATGCTGGCGGCCTTCGCGGTCCTCATGTTCGCGCTCCAGATTCCCCTGACGGCGATGATCTCGTCGGCCGGATGGACGCTGCTGCTGGCCACGACCGTAGCGTTGCAGATCGTGTCGATTCCGGGTGCGATCCTGTCCTGCACGCTGTCGGAGAGTTTCCCGACGCGACTGCGCACGCAGGCGATCGGTTTCGCGTACTCGTTCTCCGTCGCGGTCTTCGGCGGCACCGCGCCCTACCTCAACCAGTTGCTGCTCGGTCGTGACCTCGGCTGGGTCTTCGGTGGGTACATCATGATCCTGTGTGTCCTGACGGGCGTCGCATGCCTGTTCATGAAGGAAACCAAGGGTATTCGTCTCGAGGATGCCTGACTCGGTGGCCGTCCGCGGCGTGTCGAGCCGGTCAGGGCCGGGCCCGGTCGGGGACGGGGCCGGGTCAGGGGCGGGGGCGCAGTCCGTTCATGAACGGGCAGCCCACGAGCAGGCGCACGGCCCGTCCGAGTTCGGTGGGATCGTCGACCGGTTCGGGGAACGGGATCCGCACGTCGTGATCGCCGGCGCCGGACTCGATGCGCAGTCGCAGGCCGTAGCGGTCGACGCCGAGCGGGCGGATGCGACCGTGCCGGGCCGGTGGGGGAATCCGTCGCGCGATTCGGGCGACGATGTCGGGATGGTCTTCGTCGAGGTGCTGTAGCCACGCGGTCTCGAGCGCGGCCAACGGGTCCGGGGCGCAGTCGAGAACGTCTTCGATTTCGACGGATTCGGCGCCGGTGGTGTCGGCGGCGACCACCGACGTGAGCTGCAGGCGCAGCAGCTCCGCTCGGTGACCGACATCGAGCAGTCCGGGATGGGGGAGCGTCGCGGCGATCTCGGCGGCGCGGAGGCGTGGCTCGTCCACCGGCCGCAGGGTTCCGCTGAGCCAGATGAGCGAGCGCACGGGATTACGCAGTTGCAGCGGGGAATGGTCGGTGAGCTCGAGCACGGCGGGACGGCCTGCAGCTCCGGACTGCCACGCGAGCGCGACTGCGGGGCTGTCGGCGGGGACGACGATCGCGACGTCACCGTCGTGGTGCAGGTGGTGGACCGTGGTGGGGACGGGATCGCAGCCGTCCACGGCCAGGTAGGTGGTGTCGGCGCGGCTGAGGGCAGTGCGCACTCGTTCAGCGGTGGTCGGCGCCGGAATGTCGGTGGTCGTGGTGTGCATACCAACCCCCTCGGTCGTAGTAGGTGAGGCAAACCTAAGTCATTGTGATCGTCGTCGCAAGAGGTACGACGGTTAACGTTGAAGTCGTGCCGATCCCGCTCAACCTCGGAATGCCGCCCTCTCGGGAAGAACCCCGTGGGCTCCTCGACGCCTTGCTCACCCACCGCCACGACACCCTGGCGGGTGCCGTCGCCGCCGTCGGGCCGCTCCTGGCGGCACCGATCGTCGCCGCCGCGGAGGTCGTCGGCCCGCCCGACCGGGACCTCGTGATCGAACTCGACACGTCGGGCGATGCCCCGGCCGCCGCCGGTTGGCGACCGTGCCGATACCAGCTCGACTGCACCGCCGCCGAGCTGGACGACATCCTCGCCTTCACCGCTCCGGCGCCTCTCGTCGTATACGCGCTGGTCGACGACGGCGCACTCGCCGAGACCGCTCGCGCCCTCACCGCCGCCGGGCACATCCCCGGCCTACCCACGGGCCACGCTCCGGACGCCGTTGCGGACTTCCTTGCGGTGCTCGCACACGCCGACACCGGGTACGTGGCCCGCGCCACCACCGCCGACGACGTGATCGCCCTGCTCGCCGCGACGGTCGCCGCACTCGCCGGGTTCGACATCCGCGGTGCTCTCGCCGCCCCGGAAATCGCCCACCTCCGGCAGTTGGTTCCCGAAGCTGTGGCCGCACTGCGGGAAATCCTTCTCGCCGTCGAGGTCCCCGACACCGACGCGGTCGCGCGCGACCTCGCGGACTCGGGACTGATCACGCGCTGATCCCGGTTCATTTCGGTGTCGCGTCCCGGCAACACGGGATGCGTAACCTCGTAGGCGTGCCACGTATCGCTTACTTCGGTCCGACCGGGACGTTCACCGAGATGGCCCTCGCTCGCTTCGAGGAACTCGGGATCTTCGACGAGCCTGTCGAGCGGGTCTCCGCGACCAATCCACCCGCCGCGTTGCAGTTGCTCCGGGACGGGGAGGTGACCGGGGCGGTCGTCCCCATCGAAAGCTCCGTGGAGGGCTCGGTGCCCCCGACGATGGATGCCCTTGCCCTCGGGCCGCGTCTGCAGATCCTGGCCGAGATAGAACTCGATGTCGCGTTCACCGTCGTGGCGCGGCCCGGCACGACACTCGGGCAGGTCCGGACCGTGGGCGCCTATCCGGTGGCCGGTGCGCAGGTGCGACAGTGGCTGGCCGAACATCTCCCGGCTGCCGAGGTGGTGGCCTCGTCCTCGAACGCCGGCGCGGCGGAGGACGTGGCTTCCGGAAAAGTCGATGCCGGCGTCTCCACCGCGCTCGCCGGCCGGCGGCTCGGGCTCGACGCGCTCGCCGACGGTGTCGCCGATTTCGCCGGAGCCCGTACCCGATTCGTCCTCGTCGGCCGACCGGCCCCGGTGCCCGAGCGCACCGGCTGCGACCGCACGTCGGTAATCCTGCAGCTTCCCAACGAACCTGGATCGCTCGTGCGAGCGATGACCGAATTCGCCACCCGCGGAATCGATCTCACGCGCATCGAATCGCGTCCCACCCGAAGGGAATACGGGACGTACTTCTTCCACTTGGACTGTGTGGGCCACGTCGACGACGCACTCGTCGCCGAAGCCCTCAAGGCACTGCATCGTTTCGCGCACGTGCGGTTCCTCGGTTCGTGGGCCGCGGTATCCGAGCACGGGGTTCCCCCGGTGTCCGACGACGATGACGAGAAGTGGCTGCAGCAACTGCGGCGTGGAGAGGAACAAAGTTGAGCGGCAGATTGATCCTGGCCCGGCACGGCCAGACAGTGGCAAACGTGGCCCGGCGGCTGGATACCAAACTTCCCGGCGCGGAATTGACCGAACTCGGTGTCGCGCAAGCGCGCACACTCGGAAACAACCTCGTCACCCGGGAGCCGTCGCTGCTGGTGGCCTCGCAGGCCATTCGAGCGAGGCAGACCGCGGAGCAGATCGAGTTCGTCGCCGGATTGTCGACGGTTGTTCGCGAGGGCATCCACGAGGTGCAGGCCGGAGACCTCGAGGACCGCAGCGACGACGAATCGCACGCGCTGTTCATGAAGACCTACGAACAGTGGCACACCGGCGACCTGCGGGCGCGGGTCCCCGGCGGGGAATCCGCCGTCGACATCCTCGACCGGTACGTGCCGGTGGTCGACGAGTTGCGATCCGACTACCTCGACGCAGGCTCCGGTGATGTCGTGGTGGTCAGCCACGGTGCGGTGATCCGGTTCGTTGCCGCCTATCTCGGCAAGGTGCCCTCGAGCTTCGCGACCAGCAACCACCTGGCCAACACCGAAACCATCGAGTTGGTGCCGGTGCCGGGCGGCGGCTGGGAATGCGTGAGCTGGGCGCACCTCACCGCCCCCTTCCACGAAACCCATCGGGCCGCCGCCGACGACCCGATGGGCTGACGGTCCGGGCCCTCGGTCAGGGCTCAGACCGCTCGCGACAGCGCTCGCGCAGCGCCACCAGCGCCTGCCGGAGAAAGCCGGCGGTCCCCGGGCTCAGCGTCGTCCACCCCGTGCCGTCGGCCGCGACCGACGACGTGCCGACCACGCGGCCGAGGGGGGTATCGAACACCGTCACCGGTCCGCCCACCGGAGCCTTGGCCCCGTCGCCGTGCCGGATGCCGACGATCTCCGCGAAGCTGCGGCACGGTGCGAGGGCAGCTCCGAGGACGGCGGCGTCGCCGGCAGCGACTCCTGCCTCCACCAGTCGCCGCGTGGTGCCCGGCGGGTTGCCGGCACCGGCGGTCAGGGCGTCGGATACGCGGGCGGTCGGCGCGCTCACACTCCCGAACTCCAGCGGCGCGGCGGGGCGGAAACTGCCGGCGAGCCCACCGAAATGGCGCGAGACCAGGCGGGAGACCTCCTCGGCGCCCGGGGGCGGTACGTCCAGTGCGGGGTCCGCGCTGCGGACGGCGACCTCGAGGCGCAACGCGAGCGCGTCGAGTTCCGTGGCCGCCGCGATCAGGACGTCGGGCACGACGTACAGGTGCTCGGACATCGTCGGTTCTCCTGAATCTCGGATGGGGCGTCGGGGTGCGGACGCGGTACCGATGCGTCCTCGATGTGTTGGACGCGGCGCAGGTCCGATCGGTTCCCCGGGGCGCACAGGTATCCTCGAGCCGTCCGGATGATGTAGCGATCGATAGGTTGGTGCGGTTCATGGGAAGTTCCACCGACGACACCGTCGCCGAGGGTGCTGTCATGCCCGATTGGCGCACCCTGGAACCGATGGAGTTGACGCCGATCCTGTCGGCGAGCCTCGATGCGTTCTATGAGACCGGCTTCCACGGGACGTCGGTGCGGGAGATCGCGCGACGCGTCGGCGTCACCGTCCCGGCCCTGTACTACCACCACGAGAACAAGGAAGGTCTGCTCATCGCGCTGCTCGAACTCTCGACCAGCGATGTGCTCTCCCGGGCGCACGCCGCCGACGAGGACGGTGGGGGAGATCCGGTGCGGCGGCTGTCCAATGTGATCGAGGCGATCGTGCTGCGCATGACATTGCGGGCCCGCCTCGCGGCGCTCGAGGGGGAGTCGCGCTATCTGAGCCCGGAGAACCGGCAGCGATACCGAGCGGTGCGCAAGGGTATCGAGAAGCTGGTGCGCGAGATCGTCGAGGAGGGCACGGCGTCGGGGTCGTTCGATGTCGACGACCCGGCCGAGACGACCCGGGCCCTGCTGGGCATGTGCCAGTCGATTCCGCGGTGGTACCACGCGGAAGGCACGCTCAGCCCCCAGGCCGTGGCGAAGAAGTACGTGGACATCGCGCTCAAGACCGTCGGGGCCGACGCCCGCTGATCGCTCAGCCCCGGCCGAAGACCGCCGGTCGCTTCTCCCTGAACGCCGAGACCCCTTCGGTGAAGTCGGCCGAGCCGAGAAGTTCGAGCTGGCCCGCACGTTCACGGGCGAAGGCATTGTCGAGTTCGGTGAGGGTCGCGTCGTTGATCGCGCACTTCGTCGAACCCAGCGCAGATGTCGGCCCCTGCGCGAGGCGGGTAGCCAATTGCTCTACGGCGGTGTCGAATTCGTCGTCCGCGTACACGTCGGCGATGAGACCGGCCTGCAGTGCCTCGGGTGCGGGGAGTCGCTCGGCGAGCAGCGCCATCTTCAGGGCGCGGGCGCGGCCGATCGAGGCCGCGACGAGCGCGGACGCGCCGCCGTCGGGCATCAGGCCGATCTTGGCGAAAGCCAGCAGGAAGTACGAGGATTCCTTTGCGACGGTGAGGTCGCAGGACAGCGCGAGCGAGACGCCCACGCCGGCGGCCGCGCCGTTGACGGCACCGATGACCGGGCGGGGAAAGGCGCGGATGGTGGCCGCGACACGATTCGCAGCGTCGATGGTGTCGGCGGACGGCGGTGCGGACAGGTCCTTGCCGGCGAGGTCGGCTCCCGAGCAGAACGCGCGGCCGGTGCCGGTGAGGAGTACGACACGAACCGCTGAGTCGTCGGCGTACTTGTCGAATGCGTCGGCGACAGCTTCGAGAGTCTCGGTCTGCACGGCGTTCATGCGTGCCGGCCGGTTGAGGGTGACGCGCAGGATGCCGTCGGCGAGGTCGACGTCGACGCCGGGAAGGTCGTTGCTCATGGTAGTCCTCGTGATGTTGACGAACGGATGGGGACGTGGGTCAGGCTCGGAGATCGAGTGCGACTTTGCCGACTGCGGAACGGTTTTCGAGAGATCGAAGCGCCTCGGATGCCTCGCGGAGCGGGTACACGGTCGGTTCGGGCACCTGTAGCGCTCCCGACCGTAACAGGGGTTCGAGCGCGTCCCATTGCCGGCGAGGATAACCGGGTTCCGTGCGGATGTGCTCACCCCAGCCTGCGCCGACGACCGAAATATTCTTCAACAGCAGACGATTGACCTTCACGGTGGGAATGCTGCCGCCCGTGAATCCGAGCACCACGGCGCGGCCGTTCGGTGCGAGGCTGCGGAGGCTGTCGGTGAACCGGTCGCCGCCGACGGGATCGAGGACGATGTCCACGCCGCGGCCGCCGGTGAGTTCGAGGGCGCGATCCTTGAATCCGTCGACCGGGATGGTGTGGGTGGCTCGATTGGCCTTGGCGACTGCGGCTTTCTCGTCGGTACTGACCACCGCGATCGTCTCGAGACCGAGCGCGGCAGCGACCTGGAGTGCCGCGACACCGACGCCGCCTGCGGCGCCGTGGACGAGGACGGTCTCGCCCGGCCGGTAGCGGGCACGTTCGTCGAGCGCGAAGTGCGCGGTCATGTAGTTCAGCAGCATGCCCGCGCCTGCGGTCACGGAGACCGTGTCGGGGAGGGGGAAGACCGACGCCGGATCCACGACCACCGTCTGCTGCCATGCGCCGCCATCGGCGAAGACGGCGACCCGCCGGCCCGGGGTGAGGCCGCTGTCGGCGGGTGCGGTCCGCACGACACCGGCACCCTCGGTTCCGAGAACGCACGGCAGCGGACGCACCACCTGGTACGAACCCGTGGTCTGGAGGAGGTCGGGGAAGCAGACGCCCGCGGCGTGCAGATCGACCACCACGCCGCTGTCTCCGGGCGTAGGTTCGGGAATGTCCGTGAGCCGGACGCCCTCGGGGCCGATGCTCTCGACGAGTTGAGCTGCCTGCATGAAATTCCACCGTCCGTCGGGTTCGGCATGTGTGACCGCGACGAGTGCCGCACAGAGAAATCATTACCAGACCCACTGATCGTGCGCTAGATAAAACGATCGTTGACCGAGCGATAGATCCGTGGTAGTTCTTTAGCGATCGATAAGTATCTATGCCGATCTTCTGAAAGGTCTTCTCATGACCAACGCTGTCATCGTCGACGTCGTCCGCGTCGCGTCCGGTAAGGGCAAGCCCGGAGGGGCACTGTCCGGTACCCACCCCGTCGAACTGCTCGCGCACGTCCTGCGCTCCCTCGTCGAGCGCAACGGCATCGACCCCGCGCAGGTCGACGACGTCATCGGCGGCTGCGTCAACCAGGCGGCCGAACAGTCCCTCAACATCTCGCGCACCGCGCTGCTCGCCGCCGGCTTCCCCGAGTCGGTGCCGGCGACCACCATCGACCGTCAGTGCGGGTCGAGCCAGCAGGCCGCACACTTCGCGGCACAGGGCGTCATCGCCGGTGCCTACGACATGGTCATCGCGTGCGGTGTCGAGTCCATGAGCCGCGTCCCGATGGGCACCTCCTCGATGGGCAAGGACACGCAGGGCCCGAGCCTGCGGGCTCGTTACCCCGAAGGGCTGGTCAACCAGGGTATTTCGGCCGAACTCATCTCCGCGAAGTGGAAGTTCGACCGTGACGCCCTCGACGCGTTCTCCGCGCAGTCGCACCAGCGTGCCGCCGCCGCGATCGCCGCGGGCAACTTCGACAGGGAAATCGTCCCGATCGAGGTCACCAACGCAGCCGGTGAGCAGGTGCAGCACACCGTCGACGAAACCGTGCGCGCCGCGACCACCGCCGAGGGACTCGCGGGCCTGAAGCCCTCGTTCTACACCGACGACTACGCCGCACGCTTTCCCGAGGCGCAGTGGATCATCACGCCCGGCAACTCCTCGCCGCTCACCGACGGTGCCTCCGCGGCACTGATCATGAGCGAGGAGATGGCGAACAAGCTGGGTCTGACCCCGCGCGCCCGCTTCCACTCGTTCTCCGTCGCCGGCGACGACCCGATGTTCATGCTCACCGCACCGATCCCGGCCACCCAGAAGGTTCTCGCCAAGGCCGGACTGAGCATCGACGACATCGACGCCTACGAGGTCAACGAGGCCTTCGCGCCGGTGCCGCTGGCCTGGGCGCACGAATTCGGTGCCGACCCGGCCAAGCTCAACCCGTGGGGCGGTGCGATCGCACTGGGTCACGCGCTCGGTTCGTCGGGCACCCGCCTGCTGTCCACCCTCGTCAACTTCCTCGAGGCCTCGGGCGGACGCTACGGTCTGCAGACGATGTGTGAGGGCGCCGGCATGGCCAACGCCACCATCATCGAACGACTCTGATCCACAACATCTCTCGAAAGGGTAATCAATGATCGTCAACGACAGCGTTGCCGTCGTCACCGGCGGTGCCTCGGGTCTCGGCCTCGCCACCACCAAGGCACTGCTCGCCGACGGTGCCACCGTCGTCATCATCGATCTGCCGTCCTCCAACGGTGAGGCCGTCGCCAAGGAACTCGGCGACCGCGTGCGCTTCGCGCCCGCCGACGTCACCGACGAGGCCGCGGTCGTCGAGGCCCTCGACCTCGCCGAGTCGCTCGGGCCGCTGCGCGTGGCCGTCAACTGCGCGGGCATCGGCAATGCCATGAAGACCGTCAGCAAGAAGGGCGCCTTCCCGCTCGACGGCTTCAAGAAGGTCATCGACGTCAACCTCATCGGCACGTTCAACGTGATCCGTCTTGCCGCCGAGCGCATCTCCAAGACCGAGCCCATCGAAGGCGAGCGGGGCGTCATCATCAACACCGCCTCCGTCGCGGCGTTCGACGGCCAGATCGGCCAGGCGGCCTATTCGGCGTCGAAGGGCGGCGTCGTCGGCATGACCCTGCCGATCGCCCGCGATCTGGCATCGCTGCTGATCCGCGTCGTCACGATCGCTCCGGGTCTGTTCAAGACCCCGCTGCTCGGCTCGCTGCCCGAAGAGGCCCAGGCCTCCCTCGGCCAGCAGGTTCCGCACCCGGCGCGCCTCGGCGATCCCGCCGAGTACGGTGCCCTCGCTGCCCACATCGTGACCAACGCGATGCTCAACGGTGAGGTCATCCGCCTCGACGGTGCCATCCGTATGGCACCGCGCTAGATCGACCGCCACGAGAGGATGGGGCCCATGACCACGGAAGTCGAACGCGACGCCCCGGGCGCGTGGCGCCGGTTCGAGCCGCTGCAACTCGGCCCCATCCTCGAGTGCGCCCTGGAAGCGTTCAGTGAGAATGGTTTCCACGGCACCACCGTCCGCGATCTGGCTCGCCGGGTCGGCGTGACGGTGCCCGCTCTGTACTACCACCACGAGAACAAGGAAGCCGTTCTCGTCACCCTGCTCGACGCCGCCGTCCTCGATCTCATCGACCGCGTTCTGGCCGCCGTCGCAGCAGGCGGGGACGATCCGGTCGCGCGGTTCGGCAATGCCGTCGAAGCGATCGTGCTCAACATGACCCACCGCGCGAAACGCTCCAGCCTGGACTCCGAGCTGCGGCACGTGTCGCCGGAGAACCGGCGCACCTACGCCGCAAGCCGCAAACGCCTCGAACTCATCATGCTCGACCTGGTCCGCGACGGCGCCGAGCAGGACGTCTTCGCCGTAGACGACATCGACGAGAGCGTGCGGGCCATGCTCGGCATGTTCCAGTCCATCGCCCGCTGGTACCAACTCGACGGACCGCTCACCCCGGCCCAGGTCGCCGATCGCTACACCGCGATCGCCCTGCGCATCGTGGGCCACCACGACACCGCCTGACTTTTTCAGCGAGGAGACATTTCGTGCTGTCCACTGCCTTCACCGAAACATTCGGCGTCCGCCACCCCATCGTGCAGGGCGGGATGCAATGGGTCGGTCGCGCCGAACTGGTTGCTCCGGTCGCCGACGCCGGCGCCCTCGGCATGATCACCGCGCTGACCCAGCCGACCCCCGAGGACCTCGCGAAGGAGATTGCCCGTACCCGCGAGCTCACCGATCAGCCGTTCGGCGTCAACCTGACGATCCTGCCGTCCATCACTCCGCCCCCGTACGACGAATACCGTCGGGTCATCATCGACTCCGGCATCAAGATCGTCGAAACCGCGGGTTCCAACCCTGCGCCGCACCTGCCCGACTTCCACGCGGCCGGAATCAAGGTGCTGCACAAGTGCACGAGCGTGCGGCACGCGGTCAAGGCCCAGGACGCCGGCGTCGACGGCATCAGCATCGACGGCTTCGAATGCGCCGGACATCCCGGTGAGGACGACGTCCCGGGCCTGGTGCTCATCGCCGCGGCGGCCGAGCAGATCACGATCCCGATGATCGCGTCCGGTGGTTTCGGTGACGGTCGCGGTCTCGTCGCGGCTCTCGCGCTCGGGGCGGACGGCATCAACATGGGCACCCGCTTCATGTGCACCGCCGAATCGCCGATCCACCAGAACATCAAGGAAGCGATCGTCGCGGCGAACGAAACCGACACCGAACTGATCTTCCGCACGCTGCGCAACACCGCGCGGGTGGCGAGCAACACCGTCAGCCGCGAGGTCGTCGAAATCCTGAACAGGGGAGGGCAGTTCCCCGACGTGCAGGAACTGGTCGCGGGGTCGCGTGGTCGCCTCGTCTACGAGAACGGTGATCCCGACGCCGGGATCTGGACCGTCGGCACCGTCCAGGGCCTCATCCACGACATCCCCACCGCCGGTGAACTCGTCGAGCGCATCGTCGCCGAGGCCGAAGCCCTGATCTCCGAGCGTCTCGCGGGCATGATGTCGCGCGTGAACGCCCGACTCGCATAATTTTCGGGAGAAACCATGCAACGCACCCTGTTCGACGCCGATCACGAAGCGTACCGCGGGACGGTGCGCGAGTTCCTCGCCCGCGAGGTCGTTCCCAATTACGAACGCTGGGAAGAGGACCGGCTCATCGACCGCTCGGTGTACCTCGCGGCGGGCAAGGCCGGGATCCTGGGCCTCGGAGTCCCCGAAGAATTCGGCGGGTCCGGTGTCACCGACTACCGATTCCGGCACATCGTCCAGGAAGAGACCGCCCGCACCGGCACGACGTCGTTCGCCGCGACTCTGGCGCTGCAGGACGACATCGCCATCCCGTACCTGCTGCACCTGGGCACCGAGGAGCAGAAAGCACGCTGGTTGCCGCGCATGGCGGCCGGCGAACTGATCGGCGCGATCGCGATGACCGAGCCCGGCGCCGGCTCGGACCTGCAGGGAGTCAAGACCACTGCGGTGCGCGACGGGGACGAATGGGTCATCAACGGCCAGAAGACGTTCATCACCAACGGTATCCACTCCGATCTCGTGATCGTGGTGTGCCGTACGGATCCGAGTGCCGGCTCGAAGGGCCTCTCGCTCATCGTCGTCGAGCGCGACACCCCCGGATTCGGCCGGGGACGCAAGCTGCACAAGGTCGGTCTCGCCGCCCAGGACACCGCCGAGCTGGTGTTCGAGGATGCGCGGGTACCGGCGGAGAACCTGCTCGGTACGCAGGGGCGCGGATTCGTCCACCTGATGGAGAACCTGCCGCTCGAGCGCATCGGCATCGCGGTCTCCGCGATCACGTCCGCGCGCGCCGCCTACGAGTGGACGAAGCAATACGTCTTCGAACGCAGGGTGTTCGGCAAGCCGATCGGCGACCTGCAGAACACCCGCTTCGTGCTCGCCGAGATGCTCACCGAAATCGAGGTCACCGAATCGCACATCGACCGGTGCGTTCTCGCGCTCAATGCCGGTGAGCTCACCGCCGTGGACGCGTCGAAGGCCAAGTGGTGGGCGAGCGAGTTGCAGAAGCGCGTCGTCGACCGCGGTGTGCAGCTGCACGGTGGCTACGGCTACATGATGGAGTACCCGATCGGTCGTGCCTACGTCGATGCACGGATCCAGACGATCTACGGCGGCACCACCGAGGTGATGAAGGAGATCATCGGCCGCGACATCGCGGCCGAGTTCAAATGAAAACGCCGGAAGGAGCCAGATGTTCGATCTGACGGGTAAGCGGGCGCTGATCACGGGTGGTTCGGCCGGGCTGGGTCTCGGCATGGCCCGCGGCCTCGCCCGCGCCGGTGCAGACGTGGCGCTGTGGGGACGCAGCGCGGGCAAACTCGATGCCGCGGCCACCGAACTCGCCGACTTCGGCGGCAAGGTGGTCACCCGATCCGTGGATGTCGCAGACGAGCAGGCGGTGATCGATGGCGTCGCGGCGACTGCCGAGGAACTCGGCGGGCTCGACGTCGTGGTGGTCAACGCGGGAATCGGTGTGCCCCTGCAGAAGTTCGCCGAGTCGTCGACCGAGCAGTATCGGAAGGTCATGGCGACCAACGTCGACGGCGCCTACTTCACGCTGCGTGAGGCCACGAAGGTGCTTGTGGCACAGGGCTCCGGTGGCTCGATGATCGTTACCTCGAGTCTCGGCGCGATCGAGGGTGCCGGTCGCAACCAGGCGTACGGGGCTACCAAGGCGGCGGTGCTGGCCCTGGCGAACGGATGCGCCGTCGAGCTCGCGCGCTACGACATCCGCGTCAACAGCGTTCTCCCGGGCTGGATCGCGACCGACATGACCGGACCGCTGCAGGAATCCGACATCTTCAACAGCAACGTCATTTCCCGGGTGCCACTCGGCCGCTGGGGCAGGCCCGAGGACTTCGAAGGTATCGCCGTGTATCTCGCGAGCGACGCGTCCGCGTTCCAGACGGGGAGTTCGACGCTGATCGACGGCGGCTACAGCATTTTCTGACCTGGGCCGGCCCTACGATGGGCGGGTGTCAGGTTCCGAAGTAGAGGTCATCCGCGTCAGTGCGGTCGTGCTCCGCAACTCCGACGGTGAGGTGCTGACGGTGCGCAAGCGCAACACCGCCCGGTTCATGCTGCCGGGCGGCAAACCCGAACCCGACGAGACGGCCGCCGACACTGCTGTCCGCGAGTGTGCCGAGGAGGTCGGGGCGGTGCTCGAGCTCGGTGCGCTCCGGACGGTCGGCGTCTTCCTGGCCGATGCGGCCAACGAGCCGGGGCTGAAGATCGAGGGCACGGTGTTCGAGCATCCGCCTGTCGAGATCGCGGGCCCGGCCGCCGAGATCGAAGAGATCCGTTGGCTCGACCCGGCGAGCGACCTGCTGCCGGGCGATCTGGCGCCACTGCTCGAGCATTTCGTGCTGCCCGCGCTCGTTCGCTGACGCGGCATCCCGCGGCGGAAGCCGGATTATCGACTTATATTGCGTCATTCTCCGTAATCGGTAACTCTGTTCTTA
Organism: Rhodococcus chondri; assembly: GCF_036327435.1. Classification (NCBI taxonomy): domain Bacteria; kingdom Bacillati; phylum Actinomycetota; class Actinomycetes; order Mycobacteriales; family Nocardiaceae; genus Rhodococcus; species Rhodococcus chondri. The sequence goes on from NZ_JAUZMZ010000003.1 coordinate 39,740, forward strand.
CAGTTGAACACATATTCGCTCGGAAGGAACCACATGGCCCTCACTGCACTGCTGGAACTCGAATTCAAGGCCGACGCAATCGACGACGCGAAAAAAGTGATGGACCGCGTCCTCGGTGAAACCCGGGCCTTCGACGGCTGCCTCGGCATCGAGATCCTCGTCGATCAGAAGAACGAGGCGCGCTGGGTCGTGGTCGAGAAGTGGCAGTCGGCCGAACACGATGCCGCCTACCGGAAGTTCCGTGCCGGTGAGGGAGCGATCACCGACCTCGGTCCGCTGCTCGGCGGAGCGCCGAAGCTCACCCATTACACGAGTCTGTAGACCCCGTAACGGGAGCGTGGACCTGCCCCGACCGCAGGTCCACGCTTCGTCGCCGACAGGGATCTACAGCGCCAGGCGCTGCCGTGCGGCGTCGTACTCGGCAGTGAGACGCTCGACCACCGCCGCCGCGGGAACGACCCGGTCGACGGTGCCGACACCCTGCCCGGCGCCCCAGATGTCGCGCCATGCCTTCGCGGCGGTGTCGGACGCGAAATTCATTGCTGACGGGTCGGACTCGGGGAGGTTCTCCGGATCCAGGCCGGCCGCTTCGATGCTGCCGCGCAGGTAGTTGCCGTGGACGCCGGTGAACAGATTGGAGTACACGATGTCCGACGCGGTGGAGTCGACGATCATCTGCTTGTAGCCCTGCTCCGCGTTCGCTTCCTCGGTGGCGATGAACACCGACCCGGCGTAGGCGAGATCGGCGCCGGCCGCCTGTGCCGCGAGGATCGAGTTGCCGTGCGCGATCGCGCCGGACAGCAGCAGCGGGCCGTCGAACCAGGTGCGGATCTCCTGGAGCAGCGCGAACGGCGACTGCGTGCCGGCATGTCCGCCCGCGCCCGTAGCGACCGCGATGAGCCCGTCGGCGCCCTTCTCGACGGCTTTGCGCGCGAAGCGGTTGTCGATGATGTCGTGCAGCACGATGCCACCGTAGGAATGGACGGCCTCGTAGACATCCGTACGGGCGCCGAGCGAAGTGATGACGATCGGGACCCGGAAATCGACGACCGCCGCGAGGTCTTCTTCGAGCCGGTCGTTGGACCGGTGAACGATGAGGTTGACCGCATAGGGGGCGGACGGTGCATCGGGATTGTTCGCGTCGTGCTTGGCCAGCGCCTCGGTGATCCGGACGAGCCATTCCCGCAGCTGCGCGTGCGGACGCGCGTTCAGCGACGGAAACGAGCCGACGATCCCGGACGTGCACTGCGCGATCACCAGTTCGGGGTTGGACACGAGGAACATCGGCGACGCCACGAGGGGGAGGCGCAGGCGGTCTTTCAGGACGGGCGGCAGGCTCATTCGGTTTCTCCTGGTAGGGACGACGGCGTTGCCGCCGGGGTGAGCTGGGCGGCCATGAGGGGCATCAGGGCCTGCAGGCCCTTGATCGGGCGAACCATCACCTTGAACGAGATGATGCGATCCCGGTGGTCCCAGCCGATGATGTCGACGCCGTTGACATGGACGCCGTCGAGGTCGGCTTCGAACTCGAGGACCGCCGATCGGTCGCCGTACCACTCGCCGACGTAGTGGAAGCCGGTGTCGTTGCCGAACACCGTGAGCGCGGCCTGCAGGTAGGCGAGCGTTGCGTCCTTGCCTGCCTGCGGTGTGAACACGGCCGGCGACGAGAACACGGCATCGTCGGCAAGAAGATCCACGAGGGCGGTGCGGTCGTCGTGCTCCACGATGTGGTGCCAACGCACGACGACGTCGGGGCGTGCGGGAGTCGCCAAGATCGTGCCTTCCTGTGGTGGTTCGTGCGAGCGTAGAACCTCCGCGGCTAAACAGTCAATGGTGACGGTTAACGATTTTGTTCGACGCCGGTTAAGGTAACGGGCGGGGCGACGGCCGGTCGCCGCGTCCCGAAGCAGCATCGAGCGTGGAGGTAACCGGGCATGTTGGAACTTTTCGGCGTGATCGTGGTGTGGGTGACGGTCGCCATCGTGGCCCTGGGAACCCTGTTCCTGGTCGTCGTCTCGACGGTCGACGAGCACTTCCTGCAGCGCAAGCCGAAGAAGGCGCACCTCGACAAGACCGACCGCGGCGCCGCAGTCACCAGGTAGGACCGGCCGATCGGCGCGCCTACCCCCAGCCGAGCTGGTGGAGGCGCTCCTCTTCGATCCCGAAATAGTGCGCGATCTCGTGGATCACCGTCACGGCGACCTCGTGCACCACGTCGTCGTCGGTTTCGCAGATGCCGAGGATCGCGTCGCGGTAGATCGTGATCGTGTCCGGCAGCGAACCCGCGTACTGACTGTCGCGCTCGGTGAGCGCGATGCCCTGATACAGACCCAGCAGGTCCGGCTCGTCGTCGTGGTGGGGTTCGACGAGGACCACGACATTGTCGATCGCCCGCGCGAGCTCCGGCGGGATCAGGTCCAGTGCGTCCGAGACGAGCCCTTCGAAATGCTCGTCGCTCATCGTGACCGCCACCTCACGAACCCGGCAGTGGTACGGCACCGGGCAACGGCGCGGGCAGCGATCGTCCCTCGGGAACCGGCGGAGGCGGCACGGGCGGCTGGCCGTCGATGAGGATGTCGCCCTTGGCGCTGCCCGTGATGGAGGCGAAGCCGCCCCCCTCGACCTGCTTGCCCACCGAGCAGTTGACCTTGCGACTGCCCGCCAGCCAGCTGCCGAAGTTCAGGTTGTCCCAGAACAGTGTCAGCGTCTTGTTGCGCAATCCGTCCGGGTCGCCGAGATACTGATTCACCGTTTCGGTGCAGGTCTGCTCGAGATAGCGGTCCTGGTCTTCGATGCTCGGCAGCCCTTCGGGGAACTGCGACGACAGATCGACCACCGACACCACCTCGAAGGCGTGCGGTTTCGTGCACTCGACGGGATCGGCCGGTACACCGTTGTTGATGCCGATGCACACGCCCGCCTCCCACGCCCGGGACTGGTCCTGGTCGGCGACCTTGCCCTTGATCGGGAGCAGATTGCCGGTCGTCGAGGAGAACTGCAGGCCGCAGCGCAGCGTGCGCTCACCCGCGGCCCAGCCGGCTTCACCGGGATTGATGAGCCCGACGCTGAACTTGCCGGACGGATCGAAGCGGCCGTTCAGGTAGTCCATCGCGTCGGGCGTGCACTGCTCCTCGCGGAGCTCCGTGAACCGCAGCACCGACGGGAAGCGCGACCCCGGGCCCCACTCGGTGCCCGGAAAGACACTGAGGTCGATATCGGCAACCACCTCGAACAAATGGGTCTGCTCGCAATCGACCTTCGTGAGGTCACTCGCGTCGAGCTCCGTCCACGTGAGGCAATCGCCGGCGGTGGAGGTTCCGAACGCCTCACCGGCGACCGCGCCGGTGGTGCTGATGCTGTTTCCTGCGTCGGTTCCGCCGCCGTCCGCTCCCTGGAAGCCCGCGACGACGAACGTCGCGATTGCAGCAAGAACCGCGCCCGCTGCGACGAGCACCAACGCGCGGCGGGTCAGCCTTGCTGAAGGCGGACGCCGTACGGATCGCTGTTTCTTGTCTTCGGCCATCGCTACCCATCATGCCTGTCCGCGCGCGCGCAGGTAACGTCCGGTCGATGACCGACAGTCCGATCGATCCGGAGATCCAGGAGATCGCACAGCGTGTGTTCGATGCGGCACGCGCCGGCGACACCGAAACCCTCGCCGTCTACATCGACGCCGGTGTCCCGCTGAACCTCACCAACGGCACGGGCGACACCCTGGTGATGCTCGCCGCGTACCACGGGCACGCCCCCGCGGTGCAGGTCCTCATCGAGCGCGGAGCCGACGTCGATCGCCTCAACGACCGCGGTCAGTCCCCGCTCGCGGGCGCGGTGTTCAAGGGTGAGGAAGCGGTGGTGCGGATGCTCACCGCCGCCGGCGCGGACCCTCGCGCCGGGCACCCCACCGCCGAGGACTCCGCGAAGATGTTCGGGCGTGAGGACTACCTGCAACTCTGGCAACGGTAGGCTTCGATCCCGTGATCGACCTCAAGTTCCTCCGCGAAAATCCCGACGCCGTCCGCGAGTCGCAGCGCACCCGGGGTGAGGACCCCGGCCTCGTCGACGCTCTGCTCGAAGCCGACGCCGCACGTCGCGCCGCCGTGCTGGCCGGCGACAACGCCCGAGCCGAGCAGAAGGCGCTGGGCAAGAAGGTCGGCCAGGCATCCCCCGAGGAGCGCCCCGCCCTGCTCGCCGGCTCCAAGGAACTGGCCGCGAAGGTCAAGGAACTCGAGGCCGAGCAGCACGAAGCCGAACAGACGATGCAGCGCGCCCACCTCGCGATCTCCAACGTCGTGCAGGAGGGAGCACCCGCCGGCGGCGAGGACGACTTCGTCACCCTCGAAACCGTCGGGGAGCTGCCCACGTTCGACTTCGAGCCGAAGGACCACCTCACGCTCGGCGAGTCACTGGGCCTGCTCGACATGGAACGCGGCGCCAAGGTCTCCGGCGCACGCTTCTACTTCCTCACCGGATACGGCGCGCTGCTGCAGCTCGGCCTGCTGCAACTCGCCGCGCAGAAGGCCACCGCCAACGGATTCACGATGATGATCCCGCCGGTGCTGGTGCGCCCCGAGATCATGCAGGGCACTGGCTTCCTGGGCGCGCACGCCGACGAGATCTACCATCTCGAGGACGACGACCTGTATCTGGTCGGTACGTCCGAGGTGCCGCTCGCGGGCTACCACTCGGGTGAAATCCTCGACCTGGCGGCCGGTCCGAAACGCTACGCGGGCTGGTCGTCGTGCTTCCGCCGCGAAGCGGGCAGCTACGGCAAGGACACCCGCGGCATCATCCGCGTCCACCAGTTCGACAAGGTGGAGATGTTCGTCTACTGCAAGCCCGAAGACGCCACCGCCGAACACCAGCGTCTGCTGGCGTGGGAGCGCGAGATGCTCGCCGCGATCGACGTGCCGTATCGCGTCATCGACGTCGCCGGCGGCGACCTCGGCTCGTCCGCGGCCCGCAAGTTCGACTGCGAAGCGTGGGTGCCGACGCAGGAGCGCTACCGCGAGCTGACATCGACGTCGAACTGCACCACCTTCCAGGCGCGGCGCCTGAACGTGCGCTACCGCGACGAGAACGGCAAGCCGCAGACCGCCGCAACCCTCAACGGCACGCTGGCGACCACCCGCTGGCTGGTGGCGCTGCTCGAAAACCACCAGCAGGCGGACGGCACCGTGAAGGTGCCGCCGGCGCTGGTGCCGTTCGTCGGCCGTGAGGTGCTGGGTCCGGTCGGCTGAGCCTCAGCGAAGGATCAGACAGGTCGTCGAACCGGTGGCGAGCAGCCGGCCCTCGTCGTCGCGCGCCTCACCGCGCGCGGTCGCGGTGCGGCGGCCGGCGTGCTCACAGAACGCCTGCACCCGCACGATGCCCTTTCCGGTCTGCACCGGCCGGAGGTAGCGGACTTGCAGATCGAGGGTCGTGTAGCCGACACCGGCTTCGAGAGTGCTCGCGACGCTGAACCCCATGGCCGTGTCGAACAGCGTCGCAAGTACTCCGCCGTGGATGCTGCCCACCGCATTGCTGTGGTACTCCTGCGGTTCGATGCTCACCTCGACGAACCCCTCGCGGGCGTCGGTGACGGTGAACCCCAGCGTGCGGGACGTGGGGTGGTGCGGGATTGTGCCGTCGATGAGGCCACGGAGGAAATCGAGGCCGTGCATGTCACGGTTCGCCGCGGAGGTCGGGGCGGGATCCTCCCAGGTGTAGGTGCGCTGTCGCTGCGGTCCGTTGTGCTCGCTCACGATCGACGACGTTATCGGACCGGACGCCGGGGCGTGACAGACGCACCTGTGCGTGCCACCCTGTATTCATGCGTCATCGATGTTGATTCGACCCGCTGACTTCACTTTCACTCCGGGCGGTCGCGTACTCGGCCACCCGCGAGTTCGTGCCTCTCTACGGCCTCTACGCTCTCCTGTTCGAAGATCACGGGCTGAGCACCGCCGGTATCTCGTCGCTGTTCGTGCTGTGGTCGGTCGTGGCGTTCGCCGCCGAGGTGCCCTCGGGTGCGTGGGCCGACACCGTGTCGCGGCGGGGGTTGCTGCTGGGCAGCGGTGCGTTGTTCACCGCGGCGTTCACCGTGTGGCTGCTGTGGCCCACGTATTGGGGGTTCGCGGCAGGGTTCGTGCTGTGGGGTGTGAGCGAGTCCTTGAAATCCGGCACGTTCGAGGCGCTGCTGTACGACGAACTGGCCGCACATGGCGGCGAACACCGGTATGCGGCGGTGATGGGCTACGCGAACGCGGGCGAGATGGTGTGCGTGTTCGTTGCGACGCTCTCTGCGGCCCCGCTCTTCGATTTCGGCGGCTATGCGCTGGTCGGCTGGGTGTCGGTGGCGATCACCGTCGCGAACACCCTGCTCGTGTTGTCGCTGCCGTCCGCGCCGCGGAAGATGGAGGCCGACGAGATCGACGGCAGCGGAAACACTCTCGTCGCCCGCTACCTCGCGGCGTTGCGCGCCGGCACGTCGGAGGTCCGCACCGATGCGGTGGTGCGCCGCGTCGTGGTGCTGACCGCTGCGCTGCTGGCCGTGCTTGCGTTCGACGAATACTTCGGCCTGCTGGCCCGGGAGGGGGGAGCCACCACCGAATTCGTGCCCGTTCTGGTCGCGCTGACCGTCGTCGGACAGGTGATCGGTGCGGCGACCGCCGGCCGCACCGCGAGAATGAGCGGCGCGGTGATGGGCGCGGTGGTGGTGACCGGCGCCGTGCTGCTGGCGGCGGGCGCGCTGCTCGGCGGCGTCACGGGGTTCGCTGCCATCGGTCTCGGTTACGGTGCACTGCACAACACGGCCGTGGTCGCCGAGGCCCGGTTGCAGGACACGATGTCGGGTCGCGCCCGCGCGACCGTGTCGTCGGTGGTGGGTCTGACCAGTGAGCTGCTGTCGGTGGCGGTGTTCGCGGGTTTCGCGGTGGGATCGGCGTGGCTGCCGTTGTCGGTTCTGGTCGCGGTCACCGTGCTGCCGCTCGTGGGGGCGGGCGTTGCGGCGGTGCGATGGCTGCCGCCCGCGCACTCAGTCGATTCTTAGGACCTCCGGTTATCGTCCGCATCATGCGTGCTCGTCTTACTGTCCTGTTCATCGCCGTCGCCGGTCTCGTGCTCGTCGGCTCCGGTGCGGTGTTCGCCTACACCGACGACCCCGAACCGCGCGTCGCGGTCGCGCAGGAACCGGATCCGGACGACGACTCGGTCGACACCGTGCGCGGCAACTTGCAGCAGGCGAGTCTTCCGCTCGCGGTGCTCGGTGCCGGGGTCGGTCAGCTCACCGACGGCAGTCGTCAGCTCGACGACGGCGCCCATCTCCTCGCCGACGGTCTTGCTCAGGCACACGCGGGTGGACGGCAGCTTGCGGACGGGCTCGGGCAACTCGAAGGGGGTGTCACGCAGCTCGGTGACGGTGCGACTCAGATCAGTGCCGGGGTCGACGAAGTGGTGGAGCGGCTCACCGGCTTCGGCGCGATGCAGGCAACCGTCTCCGTACAGCTCAGCGACGTCGCCGACGGTCTCGCGCTCGCGGCCGACCCGGTGTCGCAGGCCGCTGCGGATGAGCTGCGCACCCTGGTCGGCACATTGAACAGCGAGGGGCTCGGACCCGACACGCTCGACCAGCTCGGGCAGTTGCGCGACGGTGCCCGGCAGCTCTCATACGAGTTGACCGCCCCCGACGCCGAGTTCGTGGCGGGGATGGCGCAGGCGGCGGACGGTTCGCGGCAGCTGCGCGACGGCCTCATGCAGCTCGACGACGGCGGTCGGCAGCTCGTCGACGGCACCGGTCGGCTGGCCGGTGGTGTCGTGCCGGTGGGCAACGTCGTACAGGGGATTTCCGACAACGTGAAAGAAGCAACGGGAGCATTGACGTCGCAGACCGATTCCGCGCAGGCTGCGGCACCGGAAGCCGAGGTCGCAGCCCGGCAATGGTGGCCGTACGTGCTGGTCGGGGTAGGCGCGGCGCTGCTGGGCATGGCTGCGTTGGGCAACCCGCGACCCGCGGCGGCGTTGGGCAACCTGCGACCCGCGGCGGCGTTGGGCAACCCGCGACCCGCGGCGGCGTTGGACAATCCGCGACCCGCGGCGGCGTCCGGTCACCACGCGAGGTGACCGTCGGCCGGAGCGGATTACAGCTTGCTGCTACGTAATTCGTGACCCTTGGACGTCTTGCAGCGACCCGACTCGAGATCCCACTGCCAGCCGTGCAGGTTGCACGTGAGGGTGCTGCCGTCGACGACGCCGAACTTCGACAGGTCCGCCTTCAAATGCGGGCAGCGGCGCTGGATCTCGTAGCCGCCCAGCTCGATCGACGCCGAATCGTCGTGTGCTTCGGCGAACCAGCCGTCCGCGTACGCGATTCGTTCGTCGGTGAGGCACTTGAAGAACGTGTACAGGAACTCGTTGTAGCCGCCGATGCGCCACGCCTGGAAGCGGGTGGAGAGGAAGATCGTGTTGACCCAGTCCGGCTCGTCGTCCCGCAACACCGTGCGCACCAGTTCGGGGGCGATGCGGAAACCGTAGCGGTACTTGCCTTCCCCCTCGATGGGTTCGCGCACGATCCGCTTCGGGAAGTCCAGGACGACCGTCTCGTCGCCCATCACCAGCCCGACCGGGTAGCCGATGCCGTCGCAGATCAGATCCGACTGCGCCATGATCGGTTCGAACTTCGCCTTCAGCGGCCCGAGCAACGGCTCGCCCTCGGCCGGCGCCCACGTCGCCTTCTGCGCCGCGATGACCGGCGCGAAGCGCTGCGCCATGTCTTCGATGTAGGCGGCCTTGTCGGTGAAGATCGCGTCGACCTGCTCGTCCGGCATCGGATGGGTCAGGGTCATCTGTTCGCGTCCGTGCATATCGATGACCGAGCCGGGAATCATCAGCAGGCCACCGTCGCGGCCGTGGATGCGCAGCTGCTCGAGGAACACCTGCTGGTCCGGGAAGATGTTGCCCTCGTCGCCGCGGTCGTCGTTGAGGTCGCGCAGCGCGTCGTCGAGGAACACCGGCGGGCCGGCGGACGGCACGATCCATGTCGCGCCGACCTGCTCGATATAGCTGCGGCAGCGGTCCATGCCGCGCTGGCGTTTCTGCTTCCCGAAATTGGCCTTCGTCTTCTTCGGGATGTCATAGACCATCGGGTACCAGATCGCACCTGAGTACTGCAGCAGGTGGACGTCGATGTGACCGAAGGCCTCGTGCATCGGATCCATGTCGACCGGGCGCGCATCGTTCATGTTGAACACCGTGGTTTCGCCGTCCGACACGACGAGTCCGGAATCGCCGATCGGTCCGTCGGCGGGGGCGCGCAGCGCGAGGATCATGATGTCGAGTTCGCCCGGCGCGAGCGGCTCCTGCGGTGCGATCCGGATGCCGGCGCTTCCGATCCGATGCTTGACGGAGTCGGTGGTTTCGAAGAACTTGGTGAAGCCGAGCTTCTCGAGCTCACGGCGCAGATCCGGGACCGGGTAGTCGGGCAGAAGTACCGTCGTGTCCTTGCGGACGTGCCTGCTCAGGATCTCCGGGTCGAAGTGATCCTTGTGCAGGTGCGAAACATACAGGTAGTCGACATCGCCGAGGGCGTCCCAGTCGAGACCGGTGTTGTCCGGAAACGGCACCCATGTGGCGAAGTAGGCGGGAGTGACCCACGGATCGCAGAGGATCGACCCCGCCTCTGTCTGGATGTGGAATCCCGCGTGTCCGACGCTGGTGATCTGCACTCCGTTGCCTCCTGACGTGCTGACCGACGTGACTACCAGGGTAGGCGGGCGCGATCGCGGCGGTTCGCCCAGGCGGTCACCGGCCGGGTCCCCGGTGGGGAACGCCACGAGGTCGCGGGTGGTTTTCGGTGCCGGAACACGACCTCCGGTGTCGCGGTCGGCTGCAGGTCCGTACTCCCGGCTACGCTGACCGACGTGGAACCCTTCTACCGGACCATCATCGGCGTGGCACGCACTCTGTTCGCGGCCCAGGGACTGAAATTCACCATCACCGGTGAAGATCGCATCCCCAAGGTGGGTGGTGCCGTCATCGCGATCAATCACACCGGCTACATGGACTTCACGTATGCGGGAATCCCCGCGCGCCCGAGCAGACGGTATATCCGGTTCATGGCGAAGAAAGAGGTCTTCGACCACAAGATCTCGGGACCGATGATGCGGGCCATGAAGCACATCCCGGTCGACCGTGGCGATGCCGGCGATTCGTACCGGCTGGCCGTCGAGGCGCTGCGCGCGGGCGAGCTCGTCGGTGTCTTCCCGGAGGAGACCATCAGCCGCAGCTTCGAACTCAAGAACTTCAGGACCGGCGCGGCGCGTATGGCGCTCGAGGCAGGTGTGCCGGTGATCCCGATGATCGTCTGGGGGTCGCAGCGGGTGTGGACCAAAGGACATCCCAAACGCCTGGGCCGCACCAACACGCCCATCACCATCCGGGTCGGCGAACCGATCGAGCCGTACGGGCCCGCCGCCGAGATGACCGCGGAACTGCACGCGACGATGGAGAAGATGCTGCACGAGGTGCAGGATGCCTACCGGCACGAACCCGGCACCTACTGGACGCCACGACGCTTCGGGGGCACAGCGCCCACGCTGGAAGAGGCGAGCGCCCTCGACGAAGCCGCCGCCGCCGAACGCAGGGCCCGCAAAGAACGCGAACGAGCCGAACGGGAACGCGGAAACGAAGGCGGCGACGGGCAGGGCGGCGGCACCGGGTCCGGACCTTCGGCACAATGACGGAGTGAGCCCTCAGCGCCCGAGCCTCGTCGCCACCGATGTCGACGGCACCTTGATCAACGATGTCGAGAAGGTGTCGGACCGAACCCGCGATGCAATCCACGCCGTCGTCGACTCCGGCACCCCGTTCGTGCTGGCGACGGGACGGCCACCCCGGTGGATCGCGCCGGTCGTCGAGGAGCTGCGCTATGCGCCGCTCGCGGTGTGCGCGAACGGCGCCGTGCTGTACGACAGCGCGACCGACCGTGTCCTCAGCGCCGCCGTACTCGATCCCGACGAGCTGTCCTGGATCTCCGAGGTGGCCGGCGCGGTGCTGCCCGGCTGCGGTCTGGCCGCGGAGCGGGTGGGGGAGAGTGCGCACGACGCGGCCACCCCGCAGTTCGTCAGCGCGCCCGGCTACCAGCACGCATGGCTGAATCCGGACAACACCGAACTGTCCGAGCACGAAGTGATCGCCGAACCGGCGGTCAAGTTGCTGATCCGGCTCGCGGGGGCCACCAGCCGGGAGATGGCCGAGGCGATGATCCCGCAGCTGCACGGTCTCGTGGACGTGACGTACTCGACCACCAACGGCCTGATCGAGATCTCGGCGGCGGGTGTGACGAAGGCATCGGGCCTGCGCGAACTCGCGCGGCACCTCGATGTGTCGTCGGAGCGGATCGTGGCGTTCGGAGACATGCCCAACGACATTCCCATGCTGTCCTTCGCCCGGCACGGCGTTGCGATGGAGAACGCGCATCCCGATGCGAAGTCGGCGGCGGACGAAGTCACTGCCACCAACGTCGAGGACGGTGTCGCCCGTGTCCTCGAACGCTGGTGGCAGTGACGTCGGTCGGCCCGCAGTGATTCCGGGTCAGCCTGCGGGCGCCGGCTCGGGTGCCGGTGCGGGAGCTGCCTCGGGTGCGGGATCGGGTGCCGGTGCAGGCGCCGGAGCGGCTTCCGGTGCGGGTGCCGCCACGTCGGCGGGCTGCTCCTGCATCGACTGCTCGTAGGCGTCGTTGTAGGCGCGCAGCACCTTCGTGACCACTCCGGTGACCTCGTTGAAGATCAGCGAACCGAACTCGAAGTCCGAACGCCAGCCGTCCGGTACCCGGTACTCGTTGCTGGTGGGCAACCCCAGCTCACCACCATCGAGTCCGTATTGTTGCCACGCCTTGTAGATCTCGCCGAGCACCGTCCACACGCCCCCGTTGGGGGAGGTGTAGATCGCTCCGTTGACGAATTGGGCGTGTTCGAAACCGTTCTTCGCCGGAAGGATGGGTGTGAGGGCCGTACCGAGACGTCCGACCTCACCACCTTCGGCGATCCACTTTTGCGCGAGCGGGTGATTGTCGGCGAGCCGGATCAGTTCCTGCACCAGGCCCTGGAGGTTGTCTGCGGAGCCGGTCGACGGGGTACCGGCGTTGCTGCTCGGCGGATTGATGCTCGGCGGCGGATCGGAAGGAGCATCCGTGACGAGGTCCGACTTCGGAGGTGCGGGCGCGGTGCCCTTCGCGGTCGCCGCGGCGATGTCGCGGATCTTGCCCATCTGAGCGTATCCGGCGTCGCCCGGGCAGCTCGTGCTCCCCACGTCGCGGTGCGCGAAGATGATGGGCAGGTCGACGGCCGCGCCCCGCGGGTGCGGTGTGAACGACGTGCCCTCCGAGTACATGGTCGTGCGGCCCTTCGGATCCAGACCGGCTTTGGCCAGCCGCCAGCCGAGGAACTTGCCGACCGAGTCGACGGTGATCTGCGGCGGAGCGGTCGAGGAGAAGTCACCCATCATCGCGATGCCGACGGTGTTCTCGTTGAAGCCACCGGCGTGGGCGCCCTGCACGTTCCGGTCGAGGCCGCCCGAGCGTCCCTCGAAGACCTGTCCGTACTTGTCGACGAGCACGTTGTAGCCGACATCGCACCAGCCGAGAGTCCGCGCGTGGTACGCGTAGATCGCTCGGACGATCTCCGCGGACTCGGCCTTGGAATAGTTGTTGCTACCGGCGGTGTGGTGGACGGTGGCACCGCCGAGAGAATCGTCGTAGGTCGGGTTCTGGCAGCGCACGGATTCGTCGGCGCCCCACTGGGCTCGGCTGATGACCTTGATCCCGGAGTTTCCGAGTGGGCTCGCGATGTCCTGGAGATGGGCGTCGCTCTCGCTGCTGCCCGGATCGATGAGCACGGCGGTGAGACCTTCGGCCGCGGTCTGCGCCGGGTCCTGGCTGCGCAGCGGCTTGGACGACGACGCTGGTACGTAACCGAGCTCGGATGAGGCGGTTCCCGGCGCGGCGACCGGCGCCGGAGCCTCGTCGACCGGAACGGGCGCCTCGGCGGGCGCAGGTTCGGCGGGGGGCGGCGGCGTTTCTTCCCGCGGTGCTTCGGCGCCGGCAAGTGTCGGCTCGGGGCCCGGTCGCGGGGTGAGCAGCACCTGCACGGCGCGGGTCGCGCCGACGAAGATGGGCTCGGTACCTCTGCGGATATCGGCGGCGACGTCCGAACGGCTGGATTCGAGGGGCTCGGTGGCGGACCACGGTCCCCACGTGCCGTCCTCCCGCTGGGCGCGGATGAGGGCGTCGGTCTCCGCGATGTCCTCCGAGGCGAGTGCCACGAGACTGAACGGGGTGTCGCGAGTCAGTTCCTTGACGGTCGCGCCCACACGGTCGATCACGCCCCCGTTGGGGTCGGGGGCGGTGGTGATCTGCGGGAGACCGTCGACAAGTTCTTTGAGGCTCATATCGGGCAGGTTCAGCCCGGTCAGTTCCTCGAGAGGAATGACGAGATCGGGAACGGACGCGAGCACGATCTCGGCGATGTCGGGGGCGACAGCCTCGACCGAATCGCTGGCCGGACGGATCTCCGAGGGCTCGTTCGTCAAGCCCGACACGGCAAACGGGGTTGCGACGGCCAAGGCTGCGACGGCGCCGAGGACGATCGACGGCTTGGTGCGGCGTTGCGGCACTGTTTGCTACTCCCTGTTCTGTAAGCGCGGTCTCGGACGGTCCCGATAGGACGGAATCCTCCTTCACGTGCCGCTTCCGAATGACGGACCGGCCGCGATCTTGAGCAACTTGTGATGCAGTTGTTGCGGTTGTGACATTTGTTGCGTTACCTCGTCACAGTTGTCACACTAGTCGCAGGCAACCATAACCCTCAACCTGAGCTTGAGGATCGGTCTCAAATGTCCGATCCGCACGAAACCCCCGGTTTCGCGCGCAATACGGAATGCGAGAACAAGGGAGCACGCGCATGGCACGACAGTTCATCGGTCGCAGGAGACGAATCCGCCGGCGCGTCGTTCTCGGACGCCCACTGCGCAACGGATGGGGTCCCACCGCGACGCGGGCGGCGGTGCTCGGACTCGCTCCCGCCCTCGCCGCAGGAGCCGTCCTCGGCGCCGTCGTCCAGAACGCTCCCGATTCACCCGCCGTGACGCAGGCGGTCTCGGCCGACACTCCGTTCACCTTCGTCGGCTTCGGCCACGGTCACGGTCGTGGCATGGGCCAGTGGGGTGCCTACGGGTACTCACAGGAAGGCTGGACCGCCGAGCGCATCATCGCCCACTTCTACGGTGGGACCACCCTCGGAACCATCGACGACGCCATGATCGCGGTCCGTCTCGTCGGCCAGGACGACAAGCCCCTCGACGTGTACTCCGACGCCGGACTCTCGGTTGCCGGACAGCGGGTCGGCCCGGGCGAGGCGGCCCATCTGACGCCCAACCCCGACGGCGGCGCCAATGTCGTCGTCACCCAGGGATGCAGCGGGGAAGTGTTGTGGCAGGGCGCAACCGACCTGCCGTGGGTGGACCCGGTCGACCTCGGTGAGGACCGGCCGGTGAACGAACACCTCAAGCTGTGCTCGGGCGATGCGACCTACCGCGGCGCACTCGGCGTCGTGCTCGACGGCGCTGCGGCGCGCACCGTCAACCGGCTGCCTGCCGTGGCCTACCTGCGCAGCGTCGTGCCGGCCGAGGCGCTGCCCGGCTGGGCCGACACCGGTGGCGCGGAAGCCCTTCGCGCGCAGGCGATCGCGGCCCGTTCCTACGCGCTGGCGGAGAAGCGGAACGAGAAGTGGCAGACCTGCGACACCACCGACTGCCAGGTCTACGGCGGCTCGGGCACCGAGGATTCCCGCACCGACGATGCCGTCCGCACCACCCGCGGGGCCGTGCTGATGAAGGACAACAAGGTCGTTCGCAGCGAGTTCTCCGCCTCCACCGGCGGACACAGCGCCGGCGGAACGTTCCCTCCCGTCGAGGATCTCGGCGACAAGGTCGCCCCGAACCGGCAGTGGGCCGAGACGATCACCGCCGGTGAGATCGGCAATGCGTTCGGTGTCGGCGAGCTGCAGGCGTTCGAGGTGCTCGCCCGCAACAACATCGGCGCCGACGGCGGTCGCGTCACCCAGGTACGCGTGATCGGCGCCGACCGGACCATCGAAACCACCGGTGCCGAAGCCCGCGCCAAGCTGGGGCTGCGCTCCGACTGGTTCACGGTGCAGGAAGGCGCCGACTCCGCGGTGCCGCCGAGCACTCCGGCTCCCGAGCCGGGCCCCGAAGTGGGGATCGATCCGTTCGGGTCGGGTGTCGGCTCACCGATCGAGGAGAAGTACATCGAGCTCGGTGGTGTCGAGGGCACCCTCGGCGTCCCGGTCGGACCCGAGCTGATGCTCCCCGACGAGGGCGGAAAGTTCCGGATCTTCACCGGCGGTGCGGTGGTGTGGACTCCGGATCTGGGTGCGCAGGTCATCGACGCGAGCTTCCTGCGGGACTGGCTCCCCGGTGCGGGAAGTTCGGAGTAGACGCGCCCAGCGCGGCAAGCATCCCGTCGACGGACGCGTCCCACCCGAACTGTTCCGCTCGCGCCCGCGCGAACAGCCGTGCCCGTTCACCGCGGTCGGCGAGTAACCCGCCGACCGCGGCGGCGAAGTCGTCGTCGCGGTCGTGGGGAAGTGCCCCGCACTCGGGAGTGATCAGCTCCGAGAGGGCCGACGACCGCGATGCCACCACCGGAGTCCCCGCGGCGAGGGATTCCAGTGCGGCCAGGCAGAACGTCTCGTGTGGGCCCGGAGCGAGTGAGACATCGACCGACGCGAAGAGCGCGGCGAGCAGCCCCTTGTCGCCGATGAATCCGGTGAAGGTCACCGGCAGGCCACGCGCCCGATGCTCGAGAAGCGACCGTCGTGGCCCGTCACCGGCGACCACGAGAGACGCACATCGTGGCCGTCACCACGCAGCAACCGCAATGTGTCGATGCTCCGCTCGGCCTTCTTCTCTATCGACAGCCGTCCGCAGTGCAGCAGCAACCGCGATGCGCCACCGGCCAGGCGCTGTCGCAGGGCGAGGTCGCGGCGGCCGGGATGGAAACGGTCCAGGTCCACGCCGAGGGGGACCCGCACCAGGTTCTCCGTGCCGATCCGCACGAACTCGGTACTCGCGAATGCGGTGGTGCACACCACCGCGTCGTAGTTCCCGGCCATTGCACGGTTCGCCACATCGGCCGCTCGCCTGGCCGCCGGTGCCGGCAGCACCTGGCCGAGCAGACGGTCCAGGCGTTCGTGGGAGACGACGACACTGCGCACACCCCGCCGCCTCGCCCACCGGCCGAAACCGCGCAGCGTGAGCCGGTCGGATACTTCGACTGCCTCGGGACGCAGTCCCCGCAGCACATCCGCGACCCGGCGGGGGTCCGCGACCCGGTAACCACCGGTGCCGGGTACGACCGGTGCGGGCACGGTGATGCGCTGGACGCCCGTGTCGAGGACTTCGTCGCGGTGACGCGCTCCGGGCACGACGAGGGTCACCTCGTGTCCGCGGCGGGTGTAGCCGTCACCCCAATGGTGCAGGGCCGTCCGCAGTCCTCCCGAACGCGGGCCGTAGAAGTTGGCCAGCTGCACGATGCGCATCCGCTCATTGAGCCGGTACCTCATGACCGAGTGTTGACATTGACGCGACGTCAAGATGCACGCTGGGTGCAGTCGAGGGAAAAGTGAGGTGACGGCATGCCGCGCGAATGGTCGATCCAAGAACTCGCGAGGGCGGCGGGAGTCACGAGCCGCACACTGCGTCACTACGGCGACGTCGGTGTGCTGGAACCGACCCGCACCGGCCGCAGCGGGATGCGCTTCTACGACTCCGGGGCACTCGTACGGCTGCAGCGGATCCTCCTGCTCCGCGACCTCGGCCTCGGCCTGGCGGCGATCCGCGAGGTCCTGGCAGGCGAGCACGACACCGCCGGGGCGCTGCGCACGCACCTCACGCTGCTCGAACAGGAACGCGAGCAGCTCGACCGCCGCATCGAGGCGGTGCGGTCCACCATCGGAAAAACGGAGAGAGGGGACGAACTCATGGCTGAGGAAGTTTTCGACGGATTCGACCACACCCGTCACCGCGACGAGGTGATCGAACGCTGGGGCAAGGACGCCTATGACAGCAGCGACCGCTGGTGGCGGGGCATGAGCGAGACGGAGCGAGGGGACTGGAAGACCGTCGTCGAGCGATTGAACGGTGACTGGACGGCCGCTGCGGCGACGGGACTCGATCCGAGCGGACCCGAGGCCCAGCACCTCGCGCGCCGGCACGTCGAGTGGCTGACCTCGGTACCGGGGACCCCCGGCTACGGCACCCCGGAGGGCAGCTCCCGCGAATACGTCCTGGGTCTGGCCGACATGTACGTGGCCGACGAGCGGTTCGCGGCCAACTACGGCGGCACCGCCGGTGCCGAATTCGTCCGCGCCGCGCTGCGCGCGTTCCTGGGGTAGACATGCCGGTTTCCGGTGGCATACACCACCGGGAACCGGCACTTCCGTGGCGTTCGCTTACCCTGGTCTTCCGTGACTGCTGCATCAGCGCCCCAGCCCTCCACCGGTGAGTACGACCTGATCGTCGTCGGGTCCGGATTCTTCGGACTGACGATTGCCGAGCGCGCGGCCACGCAGCTCGGTAAGCGGGTCCTCGTGCTCGAACGCCGCGACCACCTCGGTGGCAACGCGTACTCCGAACCGGAGCCGGAGACCGGAATCGAGATCCACAAGTACGGTGCCCACCTGTTCCACACGTCCAACGAGCGGGTGTGGGACTACGTCAACCGATTCACCGACTTCACCGGCTACCAGCACCGCGTGTTCGCCATGCACGACGGTCAGGCATACCAGTTCCCGATGGGCCTGGGTCTGGTGTCGCAGTTCTTCGGCCGCTACTTCAGCCCCGACGAAGCCCGCGCCCTGATCAAGGACCAGGCCTCCGAGATCGACCCGGCCAAGGCACAGAACCTCGAGGAAAAGGCGATCTCCCTCATCGGCCGGCCTCTGTACGAGGCATTCGTGCGCGACTACACCGCCAAGCAATGGCAGACCGACCCGAAGGAACTGCCCGCCGGGAACATCACGCGACTGCCCGTCCGGTACACGTTCGACAACCGCTACTTCAACGACACCTACGAGGGTCTGCCCGTCGACGGGTACACCGCGTGGCTCGAGAACATGGCGAAGGACGACCGCATCGAGGTCCGGCTGAACACCGACTGGTTCGCCGTGCGCGACGAGATCCGCGCCACGAGCCCGGACGCACCCGTCGTCTACACCGGCCCTGTCGACCGCTATTTCGACTACGCCGAGGGCAAGCTCGGGTGGCGCACCCTCGACTTCGAGACCGAGGTGCTGCCCACCGGCGATTTCCAGGGCACTCCGGTGATGAACTACAACGACGCGGACGTGCCGTACACGCGCATCCATGAGTTCCGTCACTTCCATCCGGAGCGGGACACGTACCCGAGCGACAAGACGGTGATCATGCGGGAGTACTCCCGATTCGCCGGGGACGACGACGAGCCGTACTACCCGATCAACACTGCGGAGGATCGCGCGAAGCTCGCTGCCTACCGCGAGCTCACCAAACGCGAAACCGCCGAGAGCATGGTCTTGTTCGGTGGTCGCCTCGGCACCTATCAGTACCTCGACATGCACATGGCCATCGCCAGCGCCCTGACAATGTTCGACAACGTTCTCGCACCGCACTTCGAAACCGGTGCCCCGATGACCGGAGATGCCTCATGACCCTGCGCGAACAGACCTCCGCGGCAAACCCGTCCGCAGCAGAACCGGCGCACCCGGACTCGGCGCTCGCCAAATCGTTGCTGCAG
Source organism: Rhodococcus chondri (assembly GCF_036327435.1). Lineage (NCBI taxonomy): Bacteria > Bacillati > Actinomycetota > Actinomycetes > Mycobacteriales > Nocardiaceae > Rhodococcus > Rhodococcus chondri. The sequence goes on from NZ_JAUZMZ010000003.1 coordinate 58,563, forward strand.
CGGATCATCCTGCCGCGGCCGGGCGAACCGCTCGATGTGCGGACCCTCTACCTGGAGGAATCGACCACCAACGCGCGCCGCGCGCACGCGGCCACTCGGACGACGCTCAACATCGGCGCCGAATCCGAAGTGTCGCTGTGCACGTATTTCAATGCGTTCCCGGCCAGCTACTGGCGACGGTGGAGCATCCTGACGTCGGTGGTGTTGCGCCTCGAACTGACCGGGCACGGCCGGATCGACGTGTACCGCAGCAAGGCCGACTCGAGCCGCATCCATGTGCAGGGTCGCGAGTTCACCGGCGCGGACGGCTCCGGCGGGACCACCGTGGTCGAGCTCGAATGCGATCTCGGACCGTTCGAGGACGGCGGCTGGCTCTGGTTCGACGTCACCACCGATACCGAGGTCACGCTCGTCTCCGCGGGCTGGTACGCGCCGGTCGAGGCGCCCGGAACGGCGTCGGTCGCCGTCGGCATTCCCACATTCAACCGGCCCGCCGACTGTGTGAAGGCCATGCGCGCGCTCGCGTCGGACCCGCTGGTCATGGACGTCGTCGATGCGCTGATCATCCCCGACCAGGGCACTCGCAAGGTCCGCGACGAGGCGGACTTCGCGGAGGCCGCGGCGCCCTTCGGTGATCGGCTGGTCATCCACGACCAGGGCAATCTGGGCGGCTCCGGTGGTTACAGCCGCATCATGTACGAGGCGCTGAAGACCACCTCCAGCCCCTACATCCTGTTCATGGACGACGACATCGAGATCGAACCCGACTCGGTGCTGCGTGCGCTGGCGCTGTCGCGCTTCGCGAAGAAGCCGATGCTGGTGGGCGGGCAGATGCTCAACCTGCAGGAACGCAGCCACCTGCACACCATGGGCGAGGTCATCAACCGGTCGAACTTCATGTGGAGCGCCGCGCCGAACGTCGAATACGATCACGACTTCGCGACGAAGCCGCTGCGCGACCGCGAGAAGTCGAAGCTGCTGCACCGGCGCATCGACGTCGACTTCAACGGCTGGTGGATGTGCATGATCCCGCGCGTCGTAGCCGAGGCGATCGGTCAGCCGCTGCCGCTGTTCATCAAGTGGGACGACGCCGAGTACGGTCTGCGGGCACGCAACGCCGGCTACCCGACCGTGACCATGCCGGGCGCCGCGATCTGGCACATGGCGTGGAGCGACAAGGACGACGCGATCGACTGGCAGGCGTATTTCCACCTGCGGAACCGGCTCGTCGTCGCTGCGATGTACATGGACGGCGACAGCAAAGCCATGGTCCTCGACACGATCAAGGCCACCATCAAGCACCTGGTGTGCCTCGAATACTCCACGGTCGCGATCCAGAACAAGGCCATCGAAGACTTCCTGGCGGGTCCGGAGCAGTTGTTCGACCTGCTGCCCAGAGCGCTCGGGGAGGTGCACGCCCTGCGGAAGAACTTCTCCGATGCGGTCGTGCTGCCGTCGTCGACGGAACTGCCGATGGCGTCCGGGGCGGACGTGGGAGCCGTCGGTCTGCCCGAGGGAACGGTCGCGAAATTCAAGCGCCTCGCGAAGGGTGCGCTGCATAATCTCCGTCCGGAGAACGCCGAGCACCACGATCGGCCCCAGCTCAACGTGCCCACGATCGATGCCCGCTGGTTCCTGCTGTCCCAGGTCGACGGTGTGACCGTCACTACCGCGGATGGGCGGGGCGTCGTCTACCGTAAGCGCGACCGCGCGCAGGCTCAGGCACTGCTCGGCGAAGCGCTGCGGTTGCGGCGTGAGCTGGCGCGACGTTTCCCGGAGCTGCAGAAGCGGTACCGGGACGCCGTTCCCGCCCTTACGAGCAAGGAGGAGTGGGAACGTGTCTTCGGTATCGACGAGCGCTAGCGGCGACTGGCGCAGCACCGACACGGAGGTGCGGATCCTGCGGACCGTGCAGGGCACCATCGGCAGTCGTCCGGCCGCGGTGTCCGTCGCGCGGGGCCTCTCGCACTTCGGTGAGCACGCCCTCGGCTGGACCGCGATCGGCGCTGTCGGCGCGCTCGTCGACCCGCGTCGCCGTCGCGAGTGGGGGAGTGTCGCGGTGGGGGCGGTCGGAGCACACGCGGCATCGATCGTCATCAAGCGCATCGCGCGGCGTGCCCGCCCCTCCGACCCGTCGGTGCAGGTCAACGTGTCGACACCGAGCCGGTTGAGTTTCCCGTCGTCGCACGTGACGTCCACGACGGCAGCGGCTGTACTGCTGGCCCGGGTCACCGGGCTACCCTTTCCCGCGGTGCTCGTGCCGCCGATGCTGCTGTCGCGCCTCGTTCTCGGTGTGCATTACCCGACGGACGTCCTGGCCGGTGCGGCATTGGGCGCGGCGTCGGCCGCCGTCGTGGTGCGTGCAGAGAAAAAGTTTGGAGAACGATGAGCGAGGAACCGGTCACCGTCGCGGGACCACCGAAGAGTCTGCCCGAGGGCATCGTCAAGGCGGTCCGTCCCCGGCAGTGGGTCAAGAACGTCCTGGTGCTCGCGGCACCGATGGCGGCGGGTTCGGTCACCGAGACCGATGTGCTGCTGCCGGTGGCGTTGGCGTTCGTCGTGTTCTGCATGGCTGCGTCCGGCATCTACCTGGTCAACGACGCGCTGGACGTCGAAGCCGACCGTTCGCACCCCACGAAGCGGTTCCGGCCGATCGCGGCGGGTGTGCTGCCGGTGCGGACGGCCTACCTGATGGCCGTGGTGCTGCTCGTCGGTTCGATCGCGCTGTCGTTCCTGGCGAACTGGCAGCTCGCCGTCGTGATCGCCGTCTACGTCGGCATTCAGCTGGCGTACTGCTTCGGGCTCAAGCACCAGGCAGTGCTCGACATCTGCATCGTCTCGTCGGGGTTCCTGATCCGCGCGATCGCCGGTGGTGTCGCCGCGGAGATCCCGCTGTCGCAGTGGTTCCTGCTGATCATGGCGTTCGGATCGTTGTTCATGGCGGCCGGTAAACGCTACGCCGAACTGCGGCTCGCGAACCGCACGGGCGCGAAGATCCGCAAGTCGCTCGAGTACTACTCCGAGACATACCTGCGGTTCGTGTGGACGCTCGCCGCGACCGCGGTGGTGATCTGTTACGGACTGTGGGCGTTCGAACAGGACAACGTCGCAGGGTCGAACTGGTACGCCATTTCGATGGTGCCGTTCGTCGTTGCGATCCTGCGTTACGCCGTCGACGTCGACGGCGGTGAAGCCGGCGAGCCCGAAGAAATCGCGCTGAAGGACCGGGTGCTGCAGCTACTCGCCGTGGCGTGGATCGTGGTGGTCGGCGGTGCTGTCTACCTCTTCTGACGTCGTAGACGGCGTCGACGACACGGCGGGCGCGGAGATCGGCGCCCACGACGCCCCGCCGGACCGGCGCCTCGGCCGCGTGGTCTTCGCGGTGGGGGTCGCACTCAGCGCCCTCCTGATGTTCCTGGGTGCGTGGGAGCGGCGCTGGATCGCCGACGACGGGCTGATCGTGCTGCGCACGGTGCGGAATCTCCTGGCCGGGAACGGTCCGGTGTTCAACATCGGGGAGCGCGTGGAGGCGAACACCTCCACGCTGTGGACGTACCTCGTCTACGCGGCGGGCCGGCTGACGGGCATTCGTCTCGAATATGTCGTGCTCGGGATCGCGCTGGTGCTGTCCACGACCGCTGTCGTGCTCGCCATGTTCGGCGCGGCCCGGTTGTACCGGTGGCGGTTGCGCGACGCCGGCGGAGCGCTGCTGCTGTTGCCTGCGGGCGTGCTCGTGTATATCGCGGTTCCCCCGGCCCGTGACTTCGCGACGTCGGGTCTCGAAACATGCCTGGTGATCTGCTGGATCGGGTTGTTGTGGTTGCTCATGATGCGATGGGCCACGCCCGACCCCGAGCGCGCGCGCCCGTTGCCGGGGACCGCGCAGATTCTCGGCACCGCCTTCGTCGCCGGGCTGGGGCCGCTGGTGCGTCCCGAGCTGGCGCTCCTGGCAGTGCTGGCACTGCTCATGCTGTTCCTTACGCCCGACCTGACGTGGCGGGTGCGCGCGGCGATGGTGGCGGTGGCCGGTGGTGTGCCGGTCGGCTATCAGATCTGGCGGATGGGCTACTACGGCCTTCCCTACCCGAACACCGCAGTGTCGAAGGATGCCGGCGGCGCCAAATGGTCGCAGGGATTCGAGTATCTCGGGAATCTGGTGAGCCCGTACCTGCTGTGGCTTCCTTTTCTGTTCCTCGCCGTGGCAGCGGCAGCAGTCCTGATGACAACGCGCAGGCGGGAGCGGCCCGCCGGCGGTCCGGTCCCTGCCGCGCGTCCCTGGGAGGTGCGCGGGCTGGATGCGCGCACGGTCGTGGCCCGCGCCCAGCGCGCGTTGCGCACCCCCACCGCGGTGGTGGGGTTCGCCCTCGTCTCCGGTCTGGCGCTGGCGCTGTACTCGATGCGCGTGGGCGGCGACTTCATGCACGGCCGGGTGCTACTGCCGCCGATGTTCTGTCTGTTGCTGCCCGTCGCCGTGCTGCCGTTGCGCCTGCCCGAGCGGTCCCGGATCGGCAACGATGCCCCTACGCGCTTCGCCGCGGGCATGGCCTTTCTGTGGCTGGGCACAATTGTGTGGTCGTTCTTCGCGTCCAACACCACCGGCATGGTCGAGGGCGCCGTGGTCGGGCGGTCCGGAATCGTCGACGAACGTGCCTTCTACGCGCTCAACACGGGTCATCTGCACCCGATCCGGGCCGAGGACTACCTCGACTACCCGCGGATGCGCGCGATGGTGGGGGCGATCGCGGACAACCCGAACGGGGGTCTGCTGTTGCCGACACCGTCGTTCGACACATGGGACGTGGTGCCGCCACCCGAGCCCATTCCGCCCGGCGGTGCGGGCCATACCGTGTTCTTCCTCAATCTGGGTATGACGAGCATGAACACGAGCCTGCAAACGCGGGTCGTCGATCAGATGGGTCTGGCGTACCCGCTGGCGTCGCACACCGAGCGGCTCGAGGACGGCCGGATCGGCCACGACAAGATCCTGTACCCCGACTGGGTGGTTGCGGACACGGGGATGGTCGACGTGCATCCGTGGCTGCCTGCCTACCTCGACGAGGACTGGGTGGCCATGGCACAGGTCGCGCTGACCTGTCCGCAGACGCAGGAACTGCTGGCCTCGTCGAGAGCAGATCTGACGTGGGGGCTGTTCAAGCGAAACCTGCGCAACGCGCTCGACTACGCGGATTACCGGATCGAGCGGGTGCCGAAGTACGAGATCCAGCGGTGCGATCTCGAGATGCCACCGCCGCGGAACTGACTTTTCCGCTCTTCTCGGGTCCGGTGGGGGTTGACATCGAGCGCCCGAACTATCTGCTTTGGGTGAAATGTGATGTTCATGCAGCTGAACTGCCCGAACGTCGTATTCCGGCCCGGGCCGTCCGTGCCGGATAGATCAACTTGGACCAGGTGGGAGATCTCGATATCATCACGTCCAATAACGGTTCTATAACGGTCTCGACACCCTGACGTCGACAGCAAGGTCAAGACGAGCCCATGAGCTGAGAAATCAGGGTTTGTCAGAGATCACGCTGTCCTTTACAGTCTTGACCGCAGTGTGACTTGTGGCGGCCTCTCCCGCGGTCGTCACCGCCGGAATCCGACGGGGGACGCAGACGCGGACGCCGCAGATCGAGAAAGAGAGCATTGTTCATGCGTTTTGTCCCTAGGATGTCGCAGGGCCTTCGCAGGCGCCTGCTCGGCACCGCCGCCGCAGCGCTCGTGCTGCCCGTTGCCGCAGGCGTTGCCGGCACCACCGCGGCTGTCGCCGCGCCAGCTCAGGCCGCGCCGGTTTCGCACCGTGCGCCCGCCGGTGGCTGGGAAGAGGTCTTCGTCGACTCGGATATGGGCCCGATCAAGGTCCAGATCCAGTGGGCGGCACGCGGCGGCGACGCAGCGCTGTACCTGCTCGACGGACTCCGTGCCCGGGACGACGCGAACGCATGGAGCTTCGAGACCAATGCGCTCCAGCAGTTCTCGAACGACAACGTCAGCCTGATCATGCCGGTCGGCGGCCAGGCCAGCTTCTACACCGACTGGTACTCGCCCAGCAATCTCAACGGGCAGGACGTCACCTACAAGTGGGAGACGTTCCTGACCGAGCAGCTGCCCGGTTACCTCGCCACCCGCGGCGTCTCGCCCGACAACAACGGCATCCTGGGCCTGTCGATGGGCGGTTCCGCCGCGCTGACGCTGGCCGCGTACCACCGCGACCAGTTCAAGTTCGCGTCGTCGCTCTCGGGCTACCTCAACCTGTCGGCACCCGGCATGCGTGAGGCCATCCGCGTCGCGATGCTCGACGCCGGCCGCTTCAACGTCGACTCGATGTGGGGCCCGCCGTGGAGCCCGTCGTGGCTGCGCAACGACCCGTTCGTGTTCGCCCCCAAGCTCGAGGGCCTGTCCCTGTACATCTCGGCTGCGAGCGGCCTGCCCGGCGAGCACGACGCCCCGAAGGGTCTCACCGGCTACTACAACACCGCGAACGCGATGGGCCTCGAGGCACTGTCGCTCGTGCAGACCCGCGCCTTCCAGGTCAAGCTTGCGGCGCTCGGCATCCCGGCCCAGTTCGAGTTCCCGTCCCGCGGCACCCACGCGTGGAAGTACTGGGAAGCAGAGCTGTGGAAGGCTCGCCCGCAGATCCTGGAAGCTCTCAACGCTTTCTGATCGCCTCCACCGGGCCCGGCCCCGGTAGCACTGCTGCTCACCACGCCGTCCGGCTCCTCTCCAGGAGCCGGGCGGCCTCGTGCTTCCGGTAACAATTTTCACACCGGTCACAGCGCGGCACCCTCATTTCGCTTCCGCGACCGTGTAGAAACGGAAGCCGGGACGCGGCTCTTCCGCCGCGGACACCCGGCAACGCAGAAAGTGAGCGATGCAGATGCGAACTGTGCTTGGTGGCCTGCGGGGGAGGCCGAGCAAAGACGCGGTGGCAACGCAGACGAAGCGACGAATGCTCGGGGTCGTGGCCGCGACGCTCGTGGCGCCCGTCGTCGCCGGGCTGACCACCGTGGCGGTGGCCTCGGCCGAACCGTCCGTGGCCCAGTCCGGGCCGGTGTCGACAGGCCCCTCGGCGACACAGGCCTCGCCCGGTACGACGGTCCGCCGCATCGACTGGCTCACCGACCGCCGCGTCGCCCTGTGGATCGACTCCCCGTCCATGGGCACACCGATCCAGGTGCAGCTCCTGCTCGCCCGCGACTGGAACATCGCGCCCGACGCGCGGTTCCCCGCTGTCTTCATGCTCGACGGCATGCGTGCCCGCGACGACGAGAACGGCTGGACGTACGAGACCGACGCCGAGTCGTTCTTCGCCGACAAGAACGTCAACGTCGTGCTGCCCGTCGGAGGCCAATCCAGCTTCTACTCGGACTGGGTCGACCAGAACAACGGCCAGAACTACAAGTGGGAAACGTTCCTGACGAAGGAACTGCCCGCCATCCTCGAACGGGACTGGCGCACCACCGACAAGCGTGGTGTCGTGGGCCTGTCCATGGGCGGAACGGCCGCGATGTTCCTGCCGGCCCGCAATCCCGGATTCTTCCAGTTCGCCGGGTCCCTGTCCGGGATCCTCACGACGACGACGCTGGGCATGCCCGAGGCCATCAAGTACGCGATGCAGGACGCGGGCGGATTCGACTCCGAGGCCATGTGGGGCACTCCCGGTGGTGAGGGCTGGGAGGCGCACGACCCGTACCTGCTGGCGGACAAGCTCAAGGGTGTGAGCCTGTACGTATCGAGCGGTAGCGGCAGCACGGGCCCGTACGACCAGCCGTCCGGCGTTCCCGGTGTCAGCACCAACTACGCCGGCATGGGACTGGAAATCCTCTCGCGCCTCACGTCGCAGGCGTTCGCGACGAAACTCAACAAGCTCGGCATCCCGGCCCAGATCGTCTACCGGCCCTCGGGCACACACGCTTGGCCGTACTGGGAATTCGAACTGCACCAGCTGTGGCCGCAACTGGCGAACACGCTCGGCGTGGAAGTGACCGGCCCCGACTGCGCCGCCGCGGGAGCCATCGGCGACACCGCCGCCGCCAACGGCTGGCTCGGCGAGTGCCTGACCCCGGAATACGCGGTCGGTGCCGGTCGCGTGCAGGACTTCACCTTCGGGCGGGTCTTCTCGGCCGACACCGGCGCGGTTCCCGTCGCGGGGGCCATCGGCGGGGTCTATCAGGGAAGCGGTGGTCCGGCTGGGCCCCTGGGCTACCCGACCACCGGGGAAAGTGGGACCCCCGACGGCCGTGGCCGCTTCAATCACTTCCAGCACGGCGCGATCTACTGGACGCCCGAGAACGGTGCCCACCCGGTGCGCGGTGCCATCTTCGAGGAATGGAAGCGACAGGGCTGGGAAGGCGGACCACTCGGCTATCCCGTGCTCGACGAGGCGAGGACCCCGGATGGGCGCGGTGTGGTGCAGGGCTTCGAGATCGGGGCCATGTACTGGTCCGAGCAGACCGGCGCCCATGCCGTGCAGGGCATGATCATGGACACGTACGGCAGGCTGGGCTACGAGACCGGCGTTCTGGGTTATCCGACGGCGAGCGAGCAGGTCATCAAGGACAACGGCCGGTTCAGCGAGTTCGAGCACGGCCGTGTGTACTGGAGTCCGGCCACCGGGGCCTGGCCGGTGCGAGAGCCCGTTCTCGCGGCGTGGCTGGCCGAGGGAGCCGAGAACGGCCGCCTGGGCTACCCGGTAGGCGATGTCGTTCCCCTCGAGGGCGGCAACGGGGTCCGGCAGGACTTTCAGGCCGGTCACGTCACCGTCGTCGACGGCAAGGCGGCGGTGAGCCCGTAAACCCGATCGGGGCCGACGACACCGCGCGGCCGGCCGGAGCCAAGTCGCTCCGGCCGGCCGCGCGTGCGCTGGGTAGCCTGGGTCGCAATCTGTTCCCTCGACTCGACATCCGGATGTGAGGACACCACCACATGCCTGCACGGACCCGCTCGCGCTCGACCCGAGTGCTCGGCGCTCTGGCCGCGGCGCTGACCTCGGCTGCCCTCCTGGCCGCCTGCGGTAGCGACGACTCCACCGC